>NZ_JACJSE010000006.1:0-300000 GCF_014698045.1 Aulosira sp. FACHB-615 | reverse complement strand
AATGATTTTTTCATAAATCAAATATGAGTCCCATATAATCCAATACGGTTCAGTTAAGAGAATAGTAGGTTGGGTGTAGCGATAGCGTAACCCAACAAAGTATGCGTGAATGTTGGGTTCCGTTCCTCCACCCAACCTACACCTGATTTTTTTCATAAATCTAAATATGAGGCCTATATAATCTCCGGTGTGATTTTTGTTAATTGGAAGATTGCTATAAAGGTGCAGGTTAGATGAGTGGTGAATCATCTAAAATGGCCAGTGAGTATTTCAGAGGATGTTTGAAAAGTATTTATTCGTAGTTTTAAGTACTCGTTGATCCCCCATAGCCCCCCTTAAAAAGGGGGGAATTAATCTCAAAGTCCCCCTTTTTAAGGGGGATTTAGGGGGATCTAAAATATTTTGCTACCAACAAGCAGACTTTTAAAACAACCTCTCAACTCAAACTGCCATCTATCTGCTGTTTTGATTACCATGACTGAGCAACCTAATACTAATTTGCCATCAGCAGATTCTCAATCTACCAATGAACCGTCTGGAGGTCAAACGCAGTCGGTTAATAACAATTGGAAAAACCGCATTACAGGAATCTGGCAAAAAGCTACATCTAGTTTGATGCAGTTGCTACCTGTGGAACAAGTATCGCAGACTGTGGTTGAATGGTATAGTGTCAGCGAAGCTCAGGTAGCAGAGATTTTAGAAGCTGTCCGTGCTGAACTGCCAACTACAGAAGCTTTGTTAATTGGTAAACCCCAAGCTGGTAAAAGTTCGATTGTGCGGGGACTGACTGGAGTTTCAGCAGAAATTATCGGACAAGGTTTTCGTCCCCATACCCAACATACTGAACGCTACGCCTATCCTTCTGGTGATTTACCGTTGCTGATTTTTACCGATACGGTGGGGTTAGGAGATGTTAATCAAGAAACTCAAATTATTATCCAAGAGTTGTTGGGTGATTTGCAAAAGGCTAGTCGTGGTGCGAGGGTGTTAATTCTCACCGTCAAGATTAATGATTTTGCCACGGATACGTTGCGAAAAATTGCCCAAAACCTACGTCAACAATATCCTGATATTCCTTGTTTACTGGCGGTGACTTGCTTACACGAAGTTTATCCTGTGGATGTGGTAGATCATCCAGTTTATCCACCAGAGTATGATGAAGTTCAACGGGCTTTTGCAGAAATTCAGCAAGCTTTTAGTGGATTGTGCGATCGCGCTGTGCTGATTGACTTTACTTTAGAAGAAGATGGTTACAATCCGGTATTTTATGGTTTAGAAGAGTTTCGAGATGCTTTAGCGGAATTGTTACCCGAAGCCGAAGCCCGCGCCATTAATCAGTTATTATCACAGGGAGTAGGTCAACAA
Source organism: Aulosira sp. FACHB-615 (assembly GCF_014698045.1). Taxonomy (GTDB): domain Bacteria; phylum Cyanobacteriota; class Cyanobacteriia; order Cyanobacteriales; family Nostocaceae; genus Nostoc_B. The sequence continues at coordinate 298,635 of NZ_JACJSE010000006.1, read as the reverse complement.
ATTGGTAATATCTACCGTGATGCGGGAAGGCGGTATATGTTGACTTTTTCAGTGATGGCAGCAACATTAGCAGCCATACCTCTACCATTTGCAACCATGCCTGTGTTAACAGCATTGCAAGTATCGATGGTAGGACTGTTAGGTAAATTATACGGGCAAACCATCACACCATCGCAAGCAGGCGGAATTGTGAGTGCGATCGCCGGCGGATTTTTCGCCCAAGCCATAGGACGGGAGTTAGTGAAAATTATCCCTGGTTTTGGCAGTGCGATCGCGGCTTCTTGGGCGGCGGCTTATACTTGGTCTTTAGGTGAAGCAGCTTGTGTTTATTTTGGCGATGTTATCGGTGGCAAAAAACCTGATCCGCAAAAGATACAATCTGTGATGCAAGCCGAGTTTCAAGCCGCGAAAGAACGGTTTAAGGGAATTAAGCGGTGATTTGGGGGACAAGGGAGACAAGGGGGACAAGGGGGTGTAGACTTTGTGTGGTTTTGCGATCGCTACAAATTGATTTTATTCTGTTGTCTGATTTTAGAGAATTAAGTTCAGTTAAGAGAATAGTAGGTTGGGTGTAGCGATAGCGTAACCCAACAAATTCTTGAAAATGTTGGGTTCCGTTCCTCCACCCAACCTACACCTGTCACCTATCCCCTCTCACCACAGCCGATTCCAACATTTTAATTGTGCCAGCATCGGCATTTATTTCAACATTTAAACCAATTGGCAATGTAAATTTATCTTTAATATGACCAATCATTGAACCATACCAAGCCGGAATTTTTAAGGGAATAATATGTTCGCGTAAGACTTGAGTTAATTTAAAAGATGGTTCATCGCCAATACTACAGTCAGTGCATCTACCAAAAATCAAACCAGAAATTTGATTGAGAATCCCAGCGTTTTTTAGCTGAGTTAACATTCGGTCGATGCGATAAACATCTTCTCTGACATCTTCCACAAATAAAATGCTTTTGTACCAAGCAGGTAGATAAGGTGAACCTACCATTGCTGCTATCACTGATAAGTTACCACCTATTAATTTACCTGTGGCTTTTCCTGATGCAATCGTCTCAAATTGGACATCTTCAGTTTTAAGATTTTCCATTGTGACTGCTTCGCCATCAAATAAGATGCGCTTGGCATAATCTACAGTAAAATCATTCCAAGTAGATGTGGCATTCGGCCCGTGAAAAGTCAGGACTCGACTACGGGCATAAATAGCCAACACCAAAGCAGTAATATCACTAAACCCCATGATAATTTTAGGATGGGTGCGAATCTGGGGATAGTTCAGTAAAGGTAAAATGCGATTACAACCCCAACCGCCGCGCATAGTCATAATGGCGTTGACGGAATTATCTGCAAACATCGCGTTTACATCGTCGGCGCGGTTAGCATCTGTACCAGCTAAATAGCCGTACCTATCTAAAATATGGTTGCCTAATTTAATTTTTAATCCTAACTCGGTGAGCGATCGCTTGGCATTGGCTAAATCTTCCGCATCAATGACACCAGCCGGAGAAATTAATCCTACCGTATCTCCCGCTTGGAGGCGGGGTGGCTTGATAATGGTGTTTGGCGATAGTTGACCTTGAACCTTAGCCAGAGGTATCTGTGTAGCTAAAGCGGTGAAACCACAGGTGGTAATAAATGTGCGTCGTTTCAAAATTGGGGAGTGGGGAGTAGGAAAGAAATTTGATTATATTCACATCTTGCACCAAACGACTAATACCAATTCGCAATTCACAATGACCGCTCAATTACCGCGTAGTCGAACCACTGCCTCCTACTATAACGCTACCCATCTCCCGCCAACTTTATCAGTCTTGTCTTTCTAAGAATAAAAGTTGGGTTTTGGCAGTTGATCATTTAACGCCCAATTTCCTATATCTCTGATTTTATAATCAACAGGATCATGGAGAGTGAACGTGCGGAGATTCCGCCAATAGCGGTCAAAACCATACTTGGCATTAGTAGCGCGTGCGCCCATAACTTCAAAGATGCGGTTGGTGATATCTAAGCCGACTCTAGTAGCGACGACTTTGGCTGTAGCGATAAACAGCGCACATTCTCCCCGTTGTTCTGCGGTGAGTGACCATTCTTTTTCCCAAGCTTGTTGTAATAATTCTCCTGCTTGGTCAACTAGACAAGTAGCAGTCTGTAGCTCAACCCAGAAATTGCCGTAATGCTGGATAATGTATGGATCTTGGGTAGCACTTTCTACACCTGATGTCAGCCAAGGTTTAGTATTAGTGCCAGTATAGGTTTTAGCAGCTTCAAATGCTCCTTGGGCAATTCCTAAATAGATATTAGCCAGATTCAATTGAGTTAAGCAGGCGCGAATCGTGGTGAAGGGTTGACTGGGTTTATCTCTAATACCCAGAATTTCGTCTGGGTATACCAGCACATTTTCAAATGTCACAGTACCGCTATCTGTCTGACGTTGCCCTATGTTATCCCAATCATCATGAACAGTCACACCTTGGCGTTGGGTAGGAATTGCCAGAATTTTCAATTCACCAGTTTTTTGATCAGTAGCGGTGATCGGTAATATATCCGAGTCTTGGGAGCCAGAGCAAAAGCTTTTGCTGCCATGAAGACGGAAGTGATTATTTTCTGGTGTCAGCGTCGTTCTTCTATCTAAAGGGTTGAGAGCATTGCACCAAAACCAATTGTTGTCAATAGTTTCTGCATAATATCGCTGCTTCTGCTCTGTTGAACCAAATATATGCGGAACTACTACCCCTAGATGGTGGTAAGAAAAGACGTGAGCAATAGAACTATCAACCTTGGCAAACTCGCGGGTAATTCTGAAAACGGTAATCCAGCTTTCTCCTAAACCACCGTACTCTGTCGGTACGATCAATTTTAGCAAGTTGCTTTGGCGCAGGCGATCGCGTTCATGTTTTGGTGTTCCCCCTTGGACATCGCGTTCTACAGCAGTAGCAGCAAATTCCTGCGCTAAAGATTTAGCTAGATCCAGATAATTTTGAGACTCTTTAGTTTTGATTAATTGCATACTTCGCAACTTCTCCTGCAAATACTTTATTAATTACAGCCAAGGATGGCGCGGGGGATAAACACCATTCAGGAAGTAGTTACCAACAGCGTAGTATTTCCAACGGACGGGATCGTGGAGTGTATGAGCGCGGGCATTTCGCCAGTGGCGATTGTAGTTGAATTCTTCCAATGTAGATTTAGTACCTGCTAGTTCAAATAACTTGTTGGTAGCTAGGATTGCGGCTTCGGTGGCTAAGGCTTTGACTTCTGCAACTGCAATCGAGGCTTCAACTACCTTGGGTTCTTCTAAGCCTGACTCGTTAGCGATGTCAAGAAATTCGCCTGCACGACGCAGCAAAGCTTCCGCAGCATGAACTTGAATTTGCACGTTACCAAATTCATATAGTGTCAGGGGGTCTTCGTAGCCTTTTTCTAAATTGCTGTCAACCCAAGGGCGCGTATATTTACGGACAAAGTGAATGGTGTCACGGACTGCGGCTTTGGCAATTCCCACGTCTACGGCGGCTTGGATGATTTGAGCGATCGCACCCATTGGAGTAGCTCGTTCAAAGGCTAAGTAGTGCGGTATGACGTGTTCTGCCTTGACTTTGACATTTTCAATAATGGTAGTACCACTAGCTGTGGTGCGCTGTCCAAAGCTCGTCCAGTCATCAAGTAGGGTTAGTCCTTGGGCATCTCTCTCAACAAATGCCACTACTGTTTTACCATCGGGGTTGCTGGCAATCACAGGAACCCAATGTGCCAGTAATGCGCCAGCCGAGTAGTATTTGCGTCCATTGAGTATGTAGTCAGAACCATCTGGTTGTAACTTGGTTTGCACATCGGTGACAGATTTAGTACCAATTTCCGAGAAGGCATTACCAAAGCGTTTGCCTTGTAGAACTAAATCAAAGAAGAACTTTTTCTGATCATCCGTACCATCCAACCTGACTGCTTCCACCATGTAGAGGTGATTTTGGGGAATTTGACCGAGGCTAGAATCGGCTTCGGAGATGATTTTAATTACTTCTGCTAGGGTGACGTTTGATACAAAAGCACCGCCATATTCTTTCGGGACTGTAATTCCCCACAATCCGCTTTGGGAGAACTTCTGCACTTCTTCGGCAGGTAAACGCCGAGTTTGGTCGCGTTCTGAGTCACCCTTAGCAAACTCCGCCGCTAATTCATGGGCGATCGCGATCGCTTCTTTGTCATCACGAATAATATGCGCCTTTTGTTCTGTATTAATTAGTGATGTCATGATAAAACTCCTTGATTGTGATTTATCGTGTTTAAACGCAGAGGTACGCTAAGGAAAACGCGGTGGTACGCAGAGTTATCACAAATTTAATTTGCTAGGAAATTTGGGTAATTATGAAGATGATTTGGTTACGTAAAAATTGTGATATCTGCGTTTCGCTGTTGCGGTAGAAGTGGGTTTAGCTGTGATCTCAACAGCTTGGCTCTACAAAACCCACTCCTACAAGATATGTGACTGTGAATTTACACCCCAACCAACTCATCAGCTGTCCGACGATGAGATTTAAGTTCGCGCACAATGGGGATTACGTTCTTACCAAATGCTGGCAAATCATCTGTGTAGTGTAAGAAGCCGCCAAGAATGAGATCAACTCCTGCTTCATGGAATTGGCGAATCTTCTCCGCTACTTGTTCAGCAGTGCCAATCAAACCTGACTTGAAGCCATCGTTGTACTGCACTAAATCTTCAAAATTGGAATTTGCCCACATTCCCTCACGTTCACGAGTTGCAGCTCCAGCTTGTTTGACAGCTTCGCCAAATCCTTTCACTGCTTCTACATCGGCTTGAGCAATAATTTCGCGCAATACTTCATGGGCTTCTGCTTCTGTATCTCGCACGATGATAAAGGAATTTAGCCCAAATTTAATTGTGCGTCCTTCTCGACGAGCTAATTCAGACACTTCAGCAATCTGCTCTTTCACACCTTCTAAGGTATTACCATTCATGAAATACCAATCAGAGACGCGGCCAGCCATCCGCCGGGCTGCTTTAGAGTTACCACCTTGGAATATTTCTGGATGGGGATTCTGATTCACCGGTCTAGGCTTGACCCAACCGCCGTTAATCCGGTAAAAGTCGCCTTTAAAGTGAAACTCATCCTCAGTCCACAAACCTTTGAGGACGCGGATAAATTCTTCGGAACGGCGATAGCGTTCGTCATGGTCTAACCAATGTTCACCATATATAGTGAATTCATCTTTGAACCAGCCGCTAACTATATTCAAAGCAAATCGTCCGTTAGAGAGAAAATCAATACTGGCTCCGATTTTGGCAACTACTCCTGGATGCCATAATCCCGGATGAACCGCCGCAATCAACTTCAATTTTTTGGTGACTGGTGCGAGGGCTGATACGGTTGTAAATGCCTCTAGTTGGTACTCAGCCCCATAGCTGGCGATAAATCTAGCTTGGGCTAAAGCATATTCAAACCCAACCTCTTCAGCAGTTTGAGCCAGTTGAGCATTATAGTCGTAAGTCCAGTTTGTCCGTTGGGGAATTTTACTAACTACTAACCCCCCACTAACGTTGGGAATCCAGTATGCGAACTTAATATCTACCATAATTGTGTGTTTGAGAATGAAACAGCTTGGTTATTTGTTTAAGTTTGCTTGTGATGCAACAAAGCCGAATTTGTCATCACTAACAAATCACCTAAAACTTGATCCAAAAAATCTAAAGCTTGATAGCGGCTGCAAAGTCCTCTGAGTTTACAAGTAGACAATCTCAGGATTTGATATTGGCAATATATCATAACCCGATTGAGCTACCGTATTTTCATGGATCAGACTTTATCACGACAATTTTTCCGATGTCGTGACTGCATATACTTAAATTCCATTTCTGTATTCCATTTTGGAATACTGCTAACGTTTGCGGAATATTTAATTATTCTTTTATATTTGCTAGTTATCATCCTGATGATGTCAACGAGACCCGAAATCCAGGACTCAACAAAGGATGGCTACTATTCCAGATCGTGATAAGTGAATGCTTTGCATCTCTCATCTGCAACTATACACAGCAGAAATAAATATGGTAGTGTGAACTACTAAACTACGGTGGCAAGATAAAAATACCGTGGTTTAAGTAACGTAAGTCCGACAAATCTTTTTTTGACCTCTCCCCCAGCCCCTCTCCGACGCGGAGAGGGGAGCAAAAAACTAATTTTTCTCCTCCCTTTCCGTTTCGGAGAGGGAGGCTGGGAGGGAGAGGTTTAATACCTTAGAGAAAAAGCACAGGAGAAATATTTATGCCACTTCAGTTTGGAATTTGGTCGCCTGTCTGTGGTGGATGGTTGCGGGTTGTGAATCATGAGGCTAATGTATCTACGCAAGATTTAGTAAAACTGGCAGTTGAAGCAGACAAGTTAGGTTATGACTTCTATTACATTCCTGAACATTACTTGAATGCTATTCATGGCCCGAAATATCATGTTGCAGATGGTTGGATTACAGCAGCTTTAGCCAGTTTGAACACCAAGAACATCAAGATTGTTGCGGCTGTACAACCCGGTTTTAAACTACCTGCGGTGGTTGCCAATGTGAGTGCAAACATTCAAAATCAATTAAGTAACAGCAGATTTGCCCTGAGTGGGATTGCTGGATGGTGGAAGTTAGAAGTAGAAAGTTATGGAGATGTTTGGCTACCCCATAGTGAGAGATACGCCCGATTAGAAGAGTATATTGATGTCATCAAGGGGCTGTGGACAGTCGATGACTTTAATTATGTTGGTAAATATTACACTATTAAAAATGGTATTATCACTGATAAACCTACACCAACACCACCAATTTTCATTGCTGGCGAATCAGACCGGGCAATTAATTTAGCAGCCCGTCACGGAGATTATTTATTTATCAATGCTGATGAACCAGAAAAAACAGCAGCATTGGTGCAGAAGGTGAAAACATTGGCGATCGCTCGCTACGGGCGTAATATTAAAGTAGCTATGAGTGCTTTTGCGATCGTTAGTGAATATACAGCCGAAGCTGAAGCTAGACTAGCCGCGATTTATCGTTCTGCGGATCAGCAACAGATTAAATACTTTCAAGAACAAATAGATCCTAACGTAGTTGCCCACAACAAACTAGATATCAGCCAAACCATTGAAGCGAATCTCGGTTTATCTGCTCAACTGGTAGGCGATCGCTATACAATTATTCAACGTCTCAAAGAATACGAAACTGTTGGCGTTGATTTAATCATACTCAAATTTGAATCGATGTTGGAAGATACTATTCGCTTCCACAAACTAGTTATTTCCGAATACACACAGCAGAATAACTTAGTTAGGTTGTAATTCAAAATCTTGCCCTACATAGCATGAATAAGATTAAACTCGAAGATATTACCCTCAATCACCTCAAAATTTTAAAAGCGGTAGATGACTGTGGTAGCTTCTCGAAAGCAGCCCAAAAACTAGGATATAGTCAAGCACTAATTAGTAAAAAAGTAAAGCAAGCAGAGGATTTTTTCGGAGTAGTTCTGTTAAATCGCTCTCCTGGCTCTATCTGCTTAACTAATAAAGGCAAAAAATTGATTTCTCAAACACTTAATGTCGTTGAAACTGTAGAAAATCTACGAGAAGAATTTCACGCAACATTTAGCGCCGAGGGTGAAGATTTGATATTGGGGGCGACTAGTTTAATTTTAGAAGTCTGGTTAAAACAATATTTGCAGCGATTTCAGCTTTGTTTTCCCGGTAGAAATATCAAAGAAATTCATACTCAAAATAGTAGTTTTTTCTCACATTCTCAACTCTTAGATATAGATTTACTGCTCAACAGTTGCTCTGGCTATAAAGAAGAACACCACTGTACTAGATTAACAACTCATAAAATGGTGTTGTTCTCTTTTGGGGAAAATAAATATTTCAATGAGTATCGCTTGATTAAAATAAATGAGATTGATTGGACTGAAGTTGTACTTTTAGATGAAGTTCATCGAGAACTATCTAAAAATGGAATTTTGTTGCATCAATTAAGTGGAGTCAATATACTATCAAGTTATCAAGATGTCCTCAAATATGCTTCAGAAAATCAAAAATCAACTATTTTACCTGACTTTTGTGAAGCTGATATCATATCTCAATATCAAGTTTTAACCCTGACTATACAAGATGTTAATGAATATGGAATTTATATTCATGTTCCCCGCTTTAGTGAATTATTAATCTCCGCAGAGGGTTTAGTCAGAAGTTTTAGACTCGAACAAAATAACTTGGAAAGTGTGCCTAATGTAAATTTAATTTTAGGTAGCTCTTCTGCTAAAGAGGAAAATGTTCTCAAAATAGGTATTCAGCGTGATTCCATAGGACAATTTATTGCAGGATATGGAACTAAGTATATTTCTGATTTACAGAGATCATCCTCATTAATTGAACAGCCTATTTTTAAAAATATTGAAATTAATCGAGATTTCGAGCTACAAATTCTGCCCTGTTCTTCTGGAGAAGAAATGAACCATCAAATGAAAAGGGGAGAACTAGATATTTGTATTTTAGATGATATTTCTCTCTTGAATAATGGGAGTCAATTCTTTGATGATTTAAGTTTTGGTTCTAAATTAATTGGGATTGCTTCGTATAATCTTTTGGGTCAGGATGTGAACATTGTTCTCCATAAAGATTCTGCCATAAATACTGTCCAGGAACTTAAAGGCAAGCGGATTTCTACGTTATTTGGTTCCAATGCTCATCGATTCATCATTACTCTGTTTGACCTCTATAATATGGATGTGAGTAAAGATTGTAAATTAGTAAATGAAGATCCACAAAGGGCTAGTAGGAGTCTCGCTAACAAAACTATAGATGCCTATGTCTGTTGTCACACTTTTGCGTCAATTTTAGAAGGATATGCTTTTGTCAGAAAGCTACCTCTATCTCAAACAGATAGTTTAAGAATTCCATCAATTAGAGGAATTGTTTGTCGTTCGCAATTTATTAAAGAAAACCCGAAAATTGTTGTAGCTTATTTACATGATTTACTAGTTGCTAACTATTGGTTTAATTCATCCCCAATTCAGGCAACAGATTTATTAACTAAAGTGATTGATGTGAGAAAAAACCAAATAAATCAGTTTTTTAATCCTGTATTTGGTAATCGTATTGATCCGACACTCAAACCTCAATGGTCTTGGTTACTAAAAACTTTAAATCGCAGGTTGGAAGGAAAATATGGCATTTCATTGTTTGATGTAGATTTCTGGATAGATGATTATTTTTTGAGGCTTGTCTACAACCTGCTAAATTTAGATTATCATTTTCATCAGGTTTCTTTTGCAAGTGAATTTTCTAGTAGCTATTTTTTAGAAGAACAGTTTAGCCGACACATGAAAGTTCTCTATGAGAATTATGATTTACCACAGAAATATTGAAAGCTGATAAAAAAGTTTACTCTGACTTACGCACTGTACAAAATAACTATCTTGTGTATCAACGGAAATACGTTGTTTCAGCCTTTGATCAATCACTCTAGATTAGGTGCGATCGCTAAAATATCATTGAAAAATCTAGCTATAAACCTTAAAAACCCTACCTGTTATTTTGGTTTGTCTGTCAATGCGTAAGTCCTAGAGTATTTTAATCCGCATGATTTTGATGCGATAAGTTATTTCTACTATTAAAAACCCGACTTTATTTAAAGTCGGGTTTCTTTTTGATGTTTTGGTGATAGCGGTTCTTATACCAATTTGAAAAATGATTGCGACAAATGGGTTACTGAAAAGCTCACCAGTAATACCATTTCACTTTAAAAATAATACAGACATGAAAGCAGCGCCTCGACTTCGCTCGGCGACCGGAATCCGAGTTGCAGAGGAAGTGATTTGTATCAGTAATTTCGTGAATTGGTATAAGCAATTTCCCAATCCAAAATCTAAAATCTAAAATCCAAAATAGTATTACTTGCTTGTAATACAGTCGGAACCCCACCCCGCATTTGCTAACGCAAACGCTCCCCTCCCCGCACGCGGGGAGGGGTTGGGGGTGGGGTTGAAATGTACTTCATCCAACTGAGAACCGCTCAAATTCTGATTTTAAGAATCCAACAACTTTCGGCGAGATATATGGCTACAACAGCCAGTAGATGTGTTTTCAATTATTCCGATTTGAGTTAATCGGTAAAGGACGGAAAAATTAAATATGTCTCAGGACACGGCGCGTTTCCAATAATTCCGATTTGAGTTAATCGGTAAAGTCGACAGTTACTGCGACGAAGCCGCCGATATCTTCGGGTTTCCAATAATTCCGATTTGAGTTAATCGGTAAAGAGTTCGTCTAGGAGCCTTTGCCCTGTAAGGGTTTCAGCCGCCAAATCGACACCACTCTGAATAACATTATAAATGTTGGGCGAAATTTAACCAAGTACATAGCTCAAATCCTTGCCCAGTAAGCAATCGACACCACTCAACGCAAAATATAGGGTTTTGGCGATTTGGTGAGTGGTGTCGAAAATCATTTTGTTTTCTGATAAAACCCTTGTAGAGACGTTTCATGAAACGTCTCTACATTTAAATTCATACCTCGATTCAGCAACGCCCAGATAAAAATAGCGATCGCTATCATCCTGACACAGATTTTTCACCACTATTAAATATGTATGCAATTAAAATTTAAGTACGTCTCATTCCATTCGTCGGGATTTCTATTCAAGATGAGCCGAAACCTGGGATTTACTCAACTCCTGCACTAAACGATGTGCTTGGTGCAAGTATAGGGGATGTTGGAGAGTGGCTGGTAATTGATTCATTAAAGTTCTGGCTAAGTGCATATCACAACCAGTAACTCGTGAAATTATGGCTGCGCCTTCAAATGTGGCTTCTGCGGAAATTGTTTTTTCGACTCGCACTAAGCAGTGTCCGGGTTTGATGGTTCCGCGTTCGACGGCTTGCAGTCCTTCGATGGTGGCTAAGACGACCAAGCGATCGCCTACAATTAATTTGATATCATCAGCAGGCATAAACTTGGGTGTATGCTGTTTAGCTCTCAGATGAAAAATTGGTACTACTCGATAACCATAGGCGATATCACCGATTAATTTGCCATTGAGGGTGTCATCAGCTTCAATTTGATATTCGGTAACTAATATTGTTTGGTTATGCAAACGAAATAAATTTAAAATATTTTCCCCAAATGCTGCACCCGCAAATGCTTCGGCGGCTAAGGCGTAAACTCCCATAATTCTGGCGTGAGGTAGCAGCAGTCCGATATTTTCGCTAAAACAAGGGTCAAAGGTACGAATAACTAAGTTAGCTTTTGGGTTGACAGTGCGTGCTTTTAACGCAATTTCCAAATTTGTCACTTCATCATCGGTGACAACCACAACACTTTTTGCTGTTGAAAGATTGACTTTTGTTAAAACATGGTTGAGATGTCCCACAACTAAAGGCATTTGGGGTAACATTCCTGATTCCAGGTCTTTGGTATTTACGCCTACCAAGGGTTGTTTGAGTTCTTGCAACAACTGGGCGACACTCCGACCAACTCTCCCCATCCCCACTAATACTACATGGTCAGCTTTGGGGATGCGGGGACGACGTTTAGAAAACTGAAATCTTGCAGATAAGACACGTTCCGTCATTAAGGCATAGAGAATACCAACAAACAGTGTACTAGTGACACTCGTGGTAATACTAAATAGATGCAGCCACCATGTCAGGGGAAAAGATATTTTTTGTTGTCCCCCAAACACATCACCGTAACCGCCGAGACTCAATACCAAAGCTACATTTAGCGCATCTTGCCAAGAAAGGTCAGGATACTGTGCTTTGAAAAGCAGTGTTCCTAACAAGAATAAACTCACTAACAATAATGCCCCAACTAAAGCGACGCGGCGGGTTTGACTACTGTCTTCCCAAAACTGCGTTAATTTGTGGCGGAGATTTTGCCATGATATTTCTGTCACCATTTCATGCCAAAATTGCCCAAAGCTGTTCATTTGTTTTGGGGAAGTCTTGAGATTTTCGCTGACTTCAATGTAAAAGATAGAGTCTCCAGGGAGAACTTTTGCATCTGGTTTCCATTGATAGAAACCTTTGGGGACTGGTTGACCGGCTGTGATGTGGATAAGTACGCGGCGATGGCTAGTGTTAATTTGCGAAAGACAACAATGACTCCAGCGATGGGAAGCATGGATAGAGACTGCAAAAACTTGGAGTAAATGGTTTTCTAAATTAAAAAATCCTCTGGTTTCACAGCCTAATGCGGCTAAGGCTAAACTGTGGGCTGGTAATTGGGTGGCTTCAAAGGCGATAAAGTTACCCAAACTGTCTTGGAGTAAATCGTTGAGATTATTTTGGGCGGAACGGATAACTAAACGTACATGAGGATTAAGCGATCGCGCCGCAAATGCCGTCGCTATATTCACTCGCTCATCACTTGTTACAATCAAAATTGCCCGACAATGTTTTATCCCTGCTTGTTCTAATATTTTCGGTTGCCGACAATCACCAATCACCAACTTATCGATTAACTCTGGTAATTCTGCAATTTCCCAAGTGTGAGTATTTACCTGTTCAATGGCATTGACCTTAACACCAAACTCCTTCAGTACAGATACACAATATTGTCCTAAATTTCCCAGTCCACACACCAAGAAAAAGTTCGGATTTGTTGTTGTATTGTGTTCCATATTTTGATGTTAGTCATTCACGAAAACCTAGACAGGACTTACGCAAAATCATGAAAAAACGAACCGCAAAGAGCGCAAAGGTCACGAAGTTAAGAGGATTTGAGAGGGTTCTTGCGTAAGTCCTACTAGATATAGACGTAAACCCTAAAAGCTTTGCTGCATCTAAGTTTTTTAATTGCGAATTGGTAAGCTGTTACACATTTAAACTGCATAATTAGGGCGGGCAAGATGCCCACCCCACAAGAGTTATTGGCATTTCCGTTATGTAAACTAGATGTGGTTTAGCTTATCACCCTTCTTTACCTTAAGCAAAGCATGATTAACATTCAACTTTTCAAGGAGTATTGGTTTTAGAAACTTCTGGCGAGAGAATTAGCAAATGTCCTTTGTCATTTTCTTGAATCGCAATTACGGCTGGACGCTGATCAGGTGTTGCATTTGGCGGTAAAGTGGGGAACAAATAAATCCAACCGCCACGTTGTAGAAGTATGCGCCAAATTCTCGGCTGTTGAGGATTACTGATATCAGTATCTTCTTTACCGCGTAAGTCTTCAAATAAACCTCTATCTCCAATTATTCTATAGCCTTTGAGTGAGGGATCAGCAAAAGCATCATCAAGTTTACGTCCGGCAACAAACTTTTCCTCTGGGGTAATTAAGGCAATTACAGGTAAGGTAGAATTTTGACCAGCATCTCGCCGTGCATCAGTTACACCTTGCCATTGGGCTAACCAAAATATCACAATTAAAACCCAAGCGACAATGACAATTTCATTAACTAGCGATCGCAAAAAATCTACTAACCGCAATTGTTGAGAACTATAGTTAGCTAAAGAATAAAGAAATTTCGCTGTTACTGACCGCTTATTTTGAGTAACACTGATGATGCGATTTGATAAATCATGGAAGCGGTTAACAACAAACTCGCTGATAACTCTAATTAACCATAGCGTCATATTAATAGCGATCGCTGCCAACAAAAAAGCGATCGCTGTTTTGCCTATTGCCCAACCATCCCCAAAAAATATTTGTATGGGAACAATGAGAAAGGACTGTGCAGGTAAATCTAGGTTAGAAATTTCTAGTTGAAAAAAGTTAAAGTATGCCCAACGGTAAATCCAGCCTGCAAAGAAAAGCGCCGCACCAAGTAAACCAACTACACTAGTAAACTTACCTAAAATATTCGGTTCTGGGGTTGGGTTGGGATTTGAAGTCACAGAAGTATTCCAAAGAATTACCCAAAATATAGATTAACGCCATCTACAACATTTTCTTAAAAAAATCCAATGATTTTCCGTTATTTTACGGAAACTTGATAATCAGTAGGGAAGTTAAATAAAGCATTAATACATAAGTAACCGTGTTAAGACTATGACAGCTTCTCTTAAGGTAATGTTTGCGGGAGTCTTGGCAGCAGGAACATTGCTGGCAGGATACACCATATCTGCGATCGCCAAGGAAGTCAAGACGGGAAATCTGTTACTAGCACAAACACCAGCAAAATCAAAGTTCGTAGAATTGCCCATAGCCTTACCAAATTTGGCAAAAATTTCTTTAAAGGGAGGAGAATCGCAAAGTGGTAAGATAATCCAAGTAGATGCTCAAAAACAAACATTAAAAATTCAGCGTAGTAGTGACACCCTTTCTATTTCTCTAAGTAAAATTGACAAAGTACAATTCGACAATAAAGCTTTAGTTTACAGAAGTGATGGCCGTAGAATTATCCGGGGTGAACAAAAACACCACACAGCTAAACAAGTAACTTTGAATGGGTTGCCACTAAATACTTTTACAATTCAAAATTCAGCTACAGGTACAGCAAAAGTTAAGCTGGCTCCCCCTGTAGTTTCTCGTGGGGAGTTGTTAGGTATTCAATCAGTGGCTGAAGATAGACAATATGTGGTGGATCAAATGCAGTTTAATCCGCAAAAAAGAACCATGACTATTCAAGCAACACCTTATTAAATCAGTGAACAGTTATCAGTAAACAGTTATCAGTATATGTAGGGTGTGTTAGGTGACAGCCGTAACGCACCGCAAGCTTTGTGGTAAATACTTTACTCTCCTTTAACACATCCTACGTCTTGACTAAATCATTTCTGCTCGTCTAGCAACTCGTACAGAGAGGAAGCTTTATGAATAACCCTGAAGAAGAACATAGCGGTTCTTACTTGCTTGTAATACACTCGGAACCCCACCCCGCATTTGCTGACGCAAACGCTCCCCTCCCCGCAAGCGGGGAGGGGTTGGGGGTGGGGTTGAAATGTACCTCATCCAACCGAGAACCGCTATATACATTACAACTGCGCCCACGCTCACATGAAACAGTATCTCTAGAAATCCCCAAGGATACTTTAGAATCTCTTAAAAAAATAGCCGACAGTCAAGATATGTCTTGTGAGGCATTACTTAAATTTTATATTGGGCAAGGTTTACGCCAAGATATAGCTAAATTATTTTCTCACCGAGTGTTAGAGGTGACTGCTCAAGTCTTAGCACAACATATTCAATCAGAAGCAGAAATTTCAGATATTTTACAAGAAATTCGCTCTCAAACTAATTATTAATGCGATCGCTTGATTGTTTTGACGGAAGGAAACCCAACACCAATATTTGTCTTGAGTTTCCGAGATTTTTGTTGGGTTGCGCTTCACCCAACCTACATTTTTCTGGTTTTAGTTTGAGGTAGTACTTAAAGCCATACCTTGACGCATTGCACGCTTGCGATCGCTTTTTCGAGTTCCTCCAGCCATTTGATACTCATGACTATTATTGCCAAATTTATAAGCAATTCCACGCAGAATATTTTCTGAATAATCTGCTAAATGTTCCTCATTTTCTACAATCTGGGTTAATAAAACATCAATACTAGAAAGAGTAGTATTATACACTTCCAGTAATTGTCGCATCTTTTCTATTTTTTCAGTATAATCTGTGACCGTTAATCCTTCCCCTACATCCAGAGTTGGACTGATGGATTTAATACTTGCTAGACGCATTTCGGCTTTTTCGAGAATACGTGAACTGCGCTTTTTTCTTGCCATAATTAATACTCATTTTTTGAGTTTACCATTACTCTATAGTGAACAATTGTATAAAAAGTTGCCATACGTAAAATTGTTGATTTTTGTTAAATAACCAATGTCAAAGCGGAAACTACTACAGACTGAGGAAAACACGGAACTATGAAAGCAGAAGTTACTTCAAAGAAAACAAAAGTTAGTTTCCCGAAAGCAAAAGTTACTTCAGAGAAAACAGAAGTTGCTTCCGAGAAAACAAAAGTTACTTTCAGGAAAACAGAAATTGCTTCCAAGAAAACGGAAGTTACCTTAAATAGCATCAAATTTGAGTTTGCGATGCCTGCGGCGGGCGTAGCCATCGCCCTACTATATAAAAATGTAGTGTTTGCAAAAGTGCAATCGCTTGATTATTTGTAGAAGATCCCCCTAAATCCCCCTTAAAAAGGGGGACTTTGAATTTATTCCCCCCTTAAAAAGGGGGGGTTAGGGGGGATCAAAACGCTACTAAACAACTTTATAAAACTTGTATATACACCGTAGCTTTTTAAGGGGGTTGAGGGGATCTCAAATCTTCCACCACCAACAAGCAAACTTTAAAAACACCCTTTAAACTTCTCAATTTTCCCAAACCAAATCAAATTGTAATATGCAGAAAATTTTTATTAGTGTATTAGCTGCGTGTGTTTACCTAACACCTTTAACAGTGACACTCATCGCTCAACCCAGTTGGGGAGAAACGGAAATACCCCAAGCACAAACAGCCGAAAAACTACTAGAACAGGCTATACAAAAAACACAACAAGAAGAATATCAACAAGCTATCCCTATATTGCAGCAAGTTTTAACTATGGCACAAGAACTTAAAGACCAAAAACTAGAAGCAACTGCACTTTTGGGGCTTGGTTTTTGCTACTCCGCATTAGGAGAAAAGCAGCAGGCATTGTCATTTTACAACCAAGCTCTGCCCCTATATCGTGCCGTAGGCGATCGCTCAGGTGAAGCTACTACTCTCAATAACATTGGTTTAGTCTACAACGATTTAGGAGAAAAGCAGCAGGCATTGTCATTTTACAACCAAGCTCTGCCCCTATATCGTGCCGTAGGCGATCACTCAGGTGAAGCTACTACTCTCAATAACATTGGTTTAGTCTACAACGATTTAGGAGAAAAGCAGCAGGCATTGTTATTTTACAACCAAGCTCTGCCCCTCAGACGTGCCGTGGGCGATCGCGCTGGGGAAGCTAATAGTCTCAATAGCATTGGTGGAGTCTACTCAGATTTAGGAGAAAAGGAAAAAGCACTGTCATTTTACAACCAAGCTCTGCCACTAATTCGTGTAGTTGGCAATCGCTTTGGGGAAGCCACTATTCTTAATAACATTGGTGGAGTCTACTCAGATTTAGGAGAAAAGGAAAAAGCACTGTCATTTTACAACCAAGCTCTGCCCCTCAGACGCGCCGTGGGCGATCGCGCTGGGGAAGCTAATAGTCTCAATAACATTGGTGGAGTCTACTCAGATTTAGGAGAAAAGGAAAAAGCACTGTCATTTTACAACCAAGCTCTGCCACTATCGCGTGCAGTGGAAGATCGTTCTCAGGAAGCTGTTATTCTCAATAACATTGGTTTAGTCTACGACGCACTAGGACAAAAGCAAAAAGCCCTGTTATTTTACAACCAATCTCTGCCCCTCAGACGTGCCGTGGGCGATCGCTCTGGGGAAGCCAGAACTCTTGATAATATTGGTCTAGTTTACTCAGATTTAGAAGAAAAGGAGAAAGCACTGTCATTTTTTAACCAAGCTCTGCCCCTCAGACGTGCCGTGGGCGATCGCTCTGGAGAAGCCATTACTCTTAATAACATTGGTTTAATCTACAATGCTTTAGGAGAAAAGGAAAAAGCACTGTTATTTTATAATCAAGCTTTGCCCCTATTTCGTGCAGTAGGTTATCGCGCTGGAGAAGCTAATACTCTCAATAACATTGGTGGAGTTTACTATGATATGGGAGAAAAGCAGAAAGCACTGGATTTTTTCAACAAAGCACTGTCATTTTACAACCAATCTTTGCCCCTCAGACGTGCAGTGGGCGATCGCTCTCAGGAAGCTTCTACGTTGAGTAATAGAGGTATATTATTTCAAAACACAAATCGACCAAGTGAAGCCATTACTGATTTGGAAAAATCTCTGCAAATCAACTTAAAATTACGTCGTGATTTACAGCAAGAAAATCGCCAAAAGTTTTTACAGCAAAATGATGGGAGTGCAATAGCTTTAGTCAATGTCTTAATTGAGCAAAAGAAATATGATCAAGCTTTTACATGGGTTAACCTTTATAGCACTGCTGATTTAGCCGACTATAATCGTCTCATTAATGCCAAAGTTGCTAACCCCGAAGCACAAAAAGCTATTGATAAATGGAATCAAAAAAATCAACAACTAGAACTTCAACGACAACAACTGCAAAAACAGTTTTCTGAAGAGTTAGCGCAAAAATTTCGTCAATTAGAAACACAAGTCAATCAAGAAGCCGCAGAAATATCTCGCAAATTCCCCGAAGCTGCTGAACTCTTTGAAACCGCACCCGCAGATATTGACAAGCTTAAATCATCCATCCCTGCCGACACGGTAGTAATTCAACCCGTCTTGCTAACAGGTGTGAAAGATATCCCAAATTCTCTAGCAATATTTATTTTAACTAACAATAAGTTAAAAGTTATTAAAACATCAATCAAACCTGATGAATTTGATAAAACGCTCACCAAATATCTAGAGCAATTAGAAAAATACAAGAATTCGGACTTTGCAGAAAATAGCGTTAAATTATATGATATTCTCATTCGACCTGTAGAAGCTGAAATCCAGAAACTACAACCCAAGCAATTAAGCATCATTGCCACAGGTAAACTCCGCTATCTCCCCTTTGAAACCCTTTACGATATTAAAACTGAACAATATTTAATCGAGAAATATCCCGTCAATTATCTCACTCGCATTTCCACAAGCTCTTTAGGTTCACCAAAAGCAACCACAAACCAAGCACCAAAAGTCCTAGCCTTTGGTAATCCCGTACCTCATCATCCACAAAATTTGCAAGGTGCAGAAACAGAAGTTAAGGAAATCACGAATAAATTACCAGGAAGTGAAGCTTATCTTCATAGTAAAGCCACCCTGGCAAATTTCAAAAGTCAAGCCTTACGCTTTAATTTTGTCCATTTAGCAACTCACGGCTGCTTTCAAGATACAGACTGTACAACATTAAATTTAAAAAATAATTCATTGCTGTTTGCAGATACTCAATATAACATTGCTGATGCAGCATTTTTAGGTTTAAAAGGTACACAATTACTAACCCTGAGTGCTTGTCAAACTGCCAAAAAAATTGAGGATAAAGGCTTAGGCATTTCTGGCGTTGCTTATATATTTGAACGTGCAGGTGCTAAAGCAGTAATGGCGGGGTTGTGGTCAGTTGACGATAAAGCAACCCGAAAACTCATGGTTGATTTTTATGCAAATCTCCAGCAAGGTATGACTAAAGGCGAAGCATTACAAAAAGCCAAATTGCAGCAAATTAAACGTCATCCCTATTACTGGTCGCCATTTGTCATCATTGGCGACGCACGGTAAATATATAGCGTTTCTTACTTGCTTGTAATACAGTCGGAACCCCACCCCGCATTTGCTAACGCAAACGCTCCCCTCCCCGCTTGCGGGGAGGGGTTGGGGGTGGGGTTGAAATGTACCTCATCCAACCGAGAACCGCTATAATAGTAAAAAGTTAAGAGAATTGTAGGTTAGGTGTAGCGATCGCTTAACCCAACAAAGTCTTGAGAATTTTGGGTTCCGTTCCTCCACCCAATTTACACTAGAATTGCTGCGAGCCATGTATAACAGCCAAAACCTCTATTTGTTCAGGCTTAATGTAATAAATAATTCTATATGAACCTTCAATGACTTCACGAATCTGCTCAGTTTCAAACTCTGGCACAATTCTGCCAGATAAAGGAAAATTAGCAATTTGTTCCGAACGTCTGGTAATTCGGTCTACTATCCTTGCTGCATATTGTGGTGAGTTTTGGGAAATGTAAGTGTAGATAGCTGATAAGTTTTCTATAGCTGTTTCTGTCCAAAAAACTTTCACTCTGGTAGTCCGAATTTTGCCCTAACTGCTTGTACAGAAGTTACTCTACCAGCCTGAGAGTCAGCAAGTCCAGCCTCAATTACTTGTCTGACATAAATCTCATACATTAGGTCATCCCATGTACAATTATCTGGCAATTGCTCAATTAATTTTTTGGCTTCTTCTTTGATGTTTAGTTTTTCCATATATGTTTAAACAATCGCTTTATGTTTATATTGTAGGCGATCGCAATTCCCTCATCACTTGGTGCAAGATGTGAATACATTCAATGCAGAATAGCTTAGGGATCTGCGGGTTAATAGTGTCCCAACCAGCCGGGTTTCGACACTTCGACAAGCTCAGTGCATCGCTTCGCTCAACCCTCAAAGATCGAGAGTTGAGCGGAGTCGAAACTCGGTTTACTGGTACTTTATTTTCATGCAATTCCCTTACTTCTCAACAGCTACAGCACTCACCCCATCTCTCACCAGATGTCCATCTTCCATGTAAATAATTCGGTCAGCAATATCTAAAATACGGTTATCGTGGGTGACTAGCAAAATTGTACAGCCTTGCTCTTTAGCAAGTTTTTGCATTAATTCCACAACATCGCGCCCAGATTGTTTATCAAGGGCGGCTGTTGGTTCATCTGCCAAGACTATTTTAGGCTGATTTACTAAGGCACGAGCGATCGCTACCCGTTGTTTTTGTCCACCAGAAAGGCTATCAGGATAGTAATTTAGGCGATGTTCTAACCCAACTGCGGCTAACATTGCTTGGGAACGTGTCAGCATTTCTTGGGGTGCAATTCCACGATGCACTTCTAAACCCATACGCACATTCTGAATTGCTGTTAAACTACCGTGCAAGTTATGAGCTTGGAAAATATATCCATTACTGCGTCGAGCTTGGGTTAATTCCTCACTACTAGCATGACAAAGTTCTCGATTTAATACTTGTAAACTACCAGATTGGGCAGAACGCAAGCCACCTACTAAGGTTAATAATGTAGTTTTACCAGAACCCGAAGGGCCAGTCATAATGATAATTTCACCAGCGTTAATGGTGAGGTTAATATTAAATAATACTTGTTTTCGCAGTTGCCCTTGACCAAAGTAATGGTCAAGATTTTGGATGGATATAACAGGTTTAGAGGAGTAATTAGTTTCCATATCGATTTTTTTTACCTCACGCAGAGACGCAGAGACGCGGAGAGTGATGAGTTTTTAAAACATATCGGCGGGGTCGGCGGATTGGAGTTTGCGAGTGGCGATCGCTCCAGATAAACTACACATCATTATTGTTAAAATCAACACAAATAATGCCCGACTTGCTGTCATATATATGGGTAGATTTGTCGCCGTGGCAGCTAATTGATAAAGTCCTAATGGGAAGATGAAGCCAGGAATAAACCCCAAGACGGCTAAGATAATTGCTTCTTCAAAAATGACTCCGAGTAAGTAGGAATTGCGATAGCCCATTGCTTTGAATGTGGCATATTCTTTAATGTGGGCATTCACATCAGTTGATAAGACTTGATATACAATAATCACACCCACAATCACACCCATTGATACACCCAAACTGAAGATAAAGCCAATGGGACTTTCGGTTTTCCAATAATCTTCTTCAAATTTGATGTATTCTGCGCGGGTTAATACTTTGATATCTTGACTTTCGAGATGTGATTTTAATGCTGCTGCAACTTGTTGGGCATCATAACCTGGTTGAATATTAATTAAACCGAGATTAATACTGCCTACTTGTCGTTTCGGAAATAAGCGTAGAAAGTTTTCATCACTAGAAACTAATGTACCATCAGCGCCAAATGATGCACCTAATGTAAATCCACCACTCAGATTAATCGTGTGTTTATCTACTTCTGTGGTTACAACTTTACCTGCATCAAGTTGCTGAACAACTTTTTGATATTCACCTCTGGATGCGCGATCAAAAATGAAGGTATCTGGTAGTTTAATTTTGTCTAATTGGCTTTGAACTCCGGGAATGTTTAAGGCGGATTGTTCCGGGTTAAAGCCAATGGCTTGCATGGAAGTTTTGCTGCGGGTTTGGGGATTTTTCCAAGTCAATAAACCGATATACATGGCTGTAGCTGATTTCACACCTGGTACATCGGCGGCTTGCAACAGTCGCCGCCGAGAGAATGTGGCTAAATTCTGCATATTCCGGCTTTGGGGACTGAGCAAGATAATGTCTGCAACCAGGGCGCGATTCAGGCGGGTGTTGCTGTCATACAGTGCATTCTGAAAACCTAGCTGCATAAAAATCAGCACATCAGCAAAGGCAATACCAGCTAAAGCAACTAACAAGCGGCTTTTATGATGACTGAGTTGCAGCCATCCCAAAGGTGTGCGGCGTTGCAGTTCTTGGATCATTCCTGTCATAGTTCAATCACCGCTTTGACTTGTAAATTGGTAAATTTGGCGGCTTTGCTGCTGGAAGCTTCATCTAGTTGCACATGAACTTCCACGACTCTAGAGTCAATATTTTCGCTGGGATCTGTGTTGATGACATTTTGGCGTTGGACTTTCCAGCCAATCCAATCTACTGTTCCAGACAATTCGCCAGGGAGAGAGTTGCTGGATATTTGCACTTTTTGTTGTGGACGAATTTTGCTAACGTCGCTTTGATAAACTTCTACGACTGCATACATCTGGTTAGTTTGTCCAATTTCCACGATGCCATCGCTAGATACTAATTCACCAGAACGTGTATGAATATCGAAGACTACACCATCTTGGGGCGATCGCACATAAGCTTGCTCTAAGTTTGCCTTGGCTTGGCTGGCGGCGGCAATTGCTCGCTCAATTTCTGCCTTCGCGGCTTGCACATCCACGGGGCGGACTTCGGCAATACTATTTAAGCTGCCTGCGGCTGACTGGACTTGTTGGCTACCTGTTGCCGTAATTCGAGCTAAAACTGCCTTGGCTTCACTAATTTGTTTACTACCAGTACTATCTATGCGGTTCAGATTGGCTTTGGCTTCGCTCAACTGCTGGGTGATGGTATCTACACTCAAGCGTTTACTATCAAAGGTAGACAGGGAAATTGCACCTTCGGAATACAGTTGCTGATAACGACCAAATTCGGCTTCAGCATTTTTTAATTCGGCTGCTAATCTTTTAATTGTTGCCTGTTGAGCAGTCGTGTCACCTTGCCATTGTGCTTCTAACCGCGCAATAGTTTGCCTTTGTTCTGTTTCTTGACCTAAACTTTGGGCTTGTAAACGGGCAACTTCGGCTGTTTGGGCAGTAATTTCGCCTTGTTTCGCACCCGCTTGCACCTTCGCTAAATTTATCCTGGCTACTTTTACAGCTTCTTGAGCTTCTTGCCAAGCTGCCTGGAGGCGATCGCGGTTATCTAAAATGGCAATTAATTGCCCAGCTTTGACTGTATCGCCTTCTTTTACCAACAGTTTCTCAACTCGACTAGTTTGACTAGCCGCAGGAGCCGAAAGTTTAATGATCTCTCCCTTGGGTTCTAGTCTCCCTAACGCTGTCACCGTCTTAATTTGCGGTAAACTCACCTCAGTTGTGGCTGTATTCTGAGTGGGCGTTGATTGCACTTGCCAAAATTTATAACCTGCGATCGCAATACCTAAAGCAGCTGCCAAAATGATCAGTTGGCGAGAGTTAGGCTTAAAGTATGCGGAATCTTTTGCTGCGGCATTACTCACCGTAAGCTCCCTTTTGGTTTAAATTCTTACTAAACTAGAATGTTTAGTTTTGATATTACTAAACTAAACTGTTCATTCCAGTAATGTCAAGAGTCACTCGAAAATTTTTAGGCGAAATGACCAATGAGCAATGAAAAAATTGATGCTATTCTCGCTGGAGCAATGCAAGAGTTTCTCAAAAACGGCTATGCAGCGACAACAATGGATAAAGTTGCAGCCGCAGCAGGAGTATCAAAAACAACTATCTACAGCTACTTTCGAGATAAAGAAACTTTATTTGCAGCCCTTGTAGAGCAATTAGCACGGAAAAAAATTCTGCCACTATTTAACTATCAAGACCCGCAATTTTACCAAGACGACCCACAAATTTTGTTGCGGCGTTTAGCCATCAATGTCTTAGATAAAGGGACTAGTGAACAAGAAGCTCTAAACTTCGTGAGATTAATTATTGGAGAATCTGGGCGATTTCCTTCCTTAGCGCAAATTTTCCTCAAACATATCGAAAAACCCGGTTTCGATTCGCTGAGTGAATATTTTACCGCCCATCCAGAACTGCAATTACCTGATCCTTTAGTAGCTGCACGTATATTTATTGGTGCATTAGTACATTTTATGATTCTTCAGTATATGCTACATGGTCAAGAAATTGTGCCAATGGAGCGCGATCGCCTAATTGATAACTTAGTTAAATTAATCACCATTAACCTAACGCCTAAAACTGAACTCGCAGATAAATATACTGGTACAAGACAGAAAACACCAAGACGTAAACGTACATCCTCCGGCAAATTTCAAACAGATTACAAATCAGAAACTAAACAGTTAAGGTCAATTCGACTCACAGATACAGCCTGGGAAAAACTCGCAGAATTAGCTGCGGAAAATAACCTTACCCGTAGTGAAATGATTGAAATCTTTGCCCGTCAAGAAGACTTGAAAGGCGGGGCGCAAGAGGGTAAAAATCCAGAGGTAAATAGACAGGATTAATCTATTTTTTGTATATACATGGAAGTACTCCAGTAATTTTATGTATATACATGGAAATTGCAATCAAAAACCCATCTCCCCTGTCCTTGCTTGGTGAGCGCAGTCGAACCACTACCTCCGGCATTTTGGTAAATTTGCTAGAGTTAACACACTAGGATTTTTCAGTTAAATCCCTGAAATTCTGCCAGCAGACGAGGCTACCCATGCTTACAAGTACCCTACTTCTCTCGAACCAACTACCAACTTTAAAATATTCCTCCACGACAGAACGATTCGATGAAACATGGGAAGCCCCCCTGGCAACCCTTTTGGGACTAGGACGCGCCGCCGGTGCTGACTTCGTTGAATTTTTCTTAGAGCGCCGCAACTACATTAATTGTTTAGCAGAAGACGATGCCATCACCAGCATTTCGCCTAATTTGTCCACAGGTGCAGGTGTCAGAGTATTTCGTGGCAAAGCCGACTGCTACGTTAATACCAACGACCTTTCCTTTACTGGCTTAAAAGCAGCTTTAGAAAAAGGACTTTCCATTTTAGGGTTACAACTACCCGCCCCTTATTCCTTCATCCCAGAAATCAACCTGGAATTACTGCGCGACTACGCCAGCAAAAGAGGCAAAGATGGTTGGCTAGAACTGTGTAGCTCTATCCGCGAAATGGGCGAAGTTCTCTTAGATGGAACTGCGGCTCTGAACAAAAAAGCCAGCCATATCCAATCTCGCCGCGCCACTTATTTCCGAGACTGGCAAGAAATTTTAGTCGCATCTAGTGATGGCACCTTTGCCCGTGACATTCGCCTCACCCAATCGGTAGGATTTAACTTATTGTCTACCGATGGTGCAAATCGTTCTTCCATTGGTGAACGTGCCGGCAATACCAGCGATCCTAACTTCCTGAAAACTTGGGACTACACCCAAGCCGCCGAGCAGATAGCTGAATCTGCTGGCAAAATGCTGTATGCAGATTACGTAGAATCTGGTACTTACCCCATCATCATGGCCAATCATTTTGGCGGCGTAATCTTCCACGAAGCCTGCGGACACCTACTAGAAACCACTCAAATCGAGCGCAACACCACCCCCTTTGCTGATAAAAAAGGCGAAAAAATCGCCCACGAAAGTTTAACAGCTTGGGATGAAGGTCGTTCTGACAATGCCTTCGGAACAATCGATATGGATGATGAAGGTATGCCGGCACAAAGAACACTACTCATAGAAAAAGGCGTTCTCAAAAACTTCTTAGCAGATAGAGCAGGTTCTTGGCGCACCGGACACCCCAGAACAGGTAGCGGCCGCCGTCAAAATTATACCTTTGCTGCTGCCAGCCGGATGCGTAACACTTATATTGCCACTGGCGAATACACCAACGAAGATTTATTTGCCTCCATTGATAAAGGCATTTACTGTAAAAAAATGGGTGGCGGTAGTGTTGGCGCTACAGGCCAATTTAACTTTAGTGTTGATGAAGCTTACTTAATAGAAAATGGCAAAATTACTAAACCATTAAAAGGCGCAATTTTAATCGGTGAAGCCAAGGAAATTATGAATAAAATTTCTATGTGTTCTCAAGATTTAGAATTAGCTCCCGGCTTCTGCGGTTCTGTTAGCGGCAGTATCTACACCACAGTTGGACAACCACACATCAAAGTTGATTCTATTACTGTAGGTGGACGTTAATCATCCACATATCAAACCACAGATGTACACAGATATCTGCGTCCATCTGCGGTTAATTTAAGGCATTGCTGAATGAGGAGATGAATTTGATGTCTTGGAAATTTTTAACTCCTTATTCTCTCTGCGTCTTTGCGCCTCTGCGTGAGATAAATCATCCCGCAATTATGCAACGCCTAATTTAAAATCCAAAATCTAAAATTTGACTATGCCTAATATCACAGAAATCGCCAATTACGCCAAAGAAAACGCTGATAAACTTGGCATCAAAAAATTCGACATTTATGGCTCAACCATAGACGAAACGAGCGTGCAAGTAGATCAAGGTGAGCCAAAACAAGTTAAAGCTTCCAATCGCTCTGGTGTTACTGTACGTGTGTGGAACGAACAAAACACTATTGGGATTACCAGCACCACAGATGTAGACCCCAAAGGCTTAGAATTAGCCTTAAAAACTGCCTACGAAGCTAGTTTTTTTGGTGTTAAAGAAAACGTTCCAGATTTCAGCCCAGAAGCAACAGTTCCTATTGCTCATCCATCCGAAGATAAAGCTCCCCAAGCTCCAGTTTCTGAACTAATAGAAAAACTATTGGTAGCAGAAAAAGAATTACTTTCGGCTCATCCAGCAATTCAAGGCGTACCTTATAACGGTTTAGCACAAAGAGATATTGACAGATTTTATCTCAATAGTGATGGTGCAGTTAGAACTGAGTCTAACTCCATCGCCTCAGTTTATCTGTACAGCAAAACAGAAGAAGAAGATAAAAAACCTCGTAGCGGGAATAGTTTTAGAATCAGCCGTAGTGTTGCAGAACTAGATATTAATGGTTGCATCAAAGAAGCCGCAGACAAAACTATCAGTCACTTAAACTACGAAAAAATCAAGTCTGGTAAATATTTAGTTGTCTTCTCTCCCGATGCTTTTTTAAACTTGTTGAGTGCTTTTTCTAATTTATTCAATGCTCAAAGCATTCTAGATAAGCAAAGTTTGTCTACACCTGATGATTTAGGCAAAGAAATTGCTTCACCATTACTTTCAGTCTACGATGATGCACTGCATCCGGCTAATATTGCTGCCGAAACTTTTGACGGCGAAGGAACACCAACTCGTCAGGTAAAATTGATTGAAAATGGTGTACTTACAGGCTTTCTTCACAGTGCCGGTACTGCCAAAAGATTCAATGCTCAACCAACAGGTAATGCAAGTATTGGTGCAAAAGTTAGCGTCAGTCCTAACTTCTATCATATCTTTGCTGCTGCAACTCCTGAGCAAGAATTTAGTTTAGCAACTGCGGAAAATGTCATTTTAATTGATGATTTACATGCTCTGCACGCTGGGGTGAAAGCTTTACAAGGTTCCTTTTCTTTACCTTTTGATGGTTGGTTAATTAACAAAGGCGAGAAGACAAGTATAGAATCAGCCACTGTTGCTGGTGATTTCTTAGAAGTTCTCAAGTCAATTGTTTACCTAGAAAAAGAAGTCGAATTAACCCCAGGCGGTGTTTCTCCGAGAGTTTGGGTTGATGGACTTTCCATTACTGGGGAATAACATCACGCGATGTGCAACTTATTTTTGAAACCCCTCTCCAAACCTCTCTCCGCTTCGGGGAGAGGCTTTGAATCTTGCCCCCCTTCCCTTGTAGGGAAGGGGTTGGGGGTTAGGTTTGAGAGAAAGTTGCACACCACGTAACATCTCAAAAAAAGTAGGTTGGGTGGTGGCGCAATTGTAGATTGTACCGCTACCCAACACCAAACTAAAGAGGGATGAGGGGGAATCTAGAAGTGCTGACCATCATAAGTAGAGCGACGTAAATATTTGTAGTTGGGAAAAGGCAGGAGGAAAGAGAGTTTTAGTTTAATTTACTTTTCTTAATATAGTTATGTTTTTTCCAACCGACTTACTTAACCAAATATAGGACTCATATTTGATTTGGGAAAAAAATCAGTACACTCAGATCAGGGCTTCTTTCCTACTCCCGACTCCCCATTCCCTATTCCCTACCTACACAAATAAATTCAGAAATCAAACCGGATTACTATAGTTTTCAAACAACCTCTTAAACCTTAGCCACAACCATCGGACTAACATCAATTTTGCGATTAAAAATAAAGCGGGGTTTGAGCAATATTCTCAATACTAACCAGAGAGAAATTAACTCTCCTGGTGCATTTTGCCGCTTCCATTGTCCAGGGCGACAAAATAATATTTCTACTAAATGACGATGTTGACTAATAGTGACTGATTCAAACTGGAGGCGAATAATCGGAAACTCATTAGCAAATCCTTGATGGACAACTTCTGCTTTTAGCTGTAAGTTTTCTTCAGCGATTTTGATTTTGACTGTTTGACCAACTAATAAATCGATGGGTGGTTGCTGAGTCAGTGCTATCTCTGCACCAATTTCTGACATCATTGTGGTGACACCCCAAAAACTTTCACTACCAATTTTTAACTCTACGACTCGCCGTAAATCAAACCATTCAAATTTATCTGTCTTGGGTGCATCTAAAAAAACTAAAATCGCTGAACCAATCATGATTAAGTTATAGATACTCCACAACCAACCCACACCCACACCCACAGTTTGTTCAGCCATTGCAGGCACTTGGGTGGCTATCATTTGTTTGAGTACGCTCATACAGAGATTCTGCCACAAACTAATAGCTGTACCGATAAATAGTATGATTAAAGGTAAGGCTAATTTCCAGTTAAAAGTATAGCGATCGCTACTTAGTCCTTTAGGTGTAACTTTAAATCCTGTGCCAAAGGGACGCAACAAAGATTGAATAACTGTCCAAGCCACCGGAAAACATAACACCAAAAAATAAATATCAGATAAAAACGCCGAACGCGAATATTTATTTAACCAAGCAAATACCGCTAAATTGACTACATAAAGAGGCAACCAAAAATAAATTAATTCTGGTAAGTTTGCCCGAATGGGAATTACACCTAAAAATGAATAAGCCAAAGGCATTAACAAAAAAGAAATTCGGGCGACATTGGCAAACCAACTCAAAAACCCTCCTAAATGAGCTAATCTTTGAGTTAAAGTCAATCCAGGCAGAATCAACGGATTAGATTGAATAAACAGCCCTTGGAGTGTACCTTGCGCCCAGCGCAAACGTTGAGTTGCATAAGCAGCGATGTTTTCTGCGGCTAAACCTGCACTGAGTAATTCATTTAAATAAATAATGCGATAGCCATAAGCAGCTAAATTAACGCCTGTAAAATAATCTTCGGATAAAGATTCGGTAACAAATCCTCCAGTTTTTTCTAATGCAGCACGACGCATTACAAAAGAAGTACCCGCGCAAATTGCACTTTCAACATTATCTCGGACTGATTGGACATGGCGATGAAAAATTTCTTCATCAGGGGTGAGAATATTTTCTAAACCAAGATTTCGGGCGATGGGGTCAGCATTATAAAAACTTTGTGGTGTTTGCACTATGGCTATGGTTTCATCTTGAAAAAAACCCACAGTCCGCAAGAGAAAGTTAGTGGTAGGCACAAAATCGGCATCAAAAACAGCGATTAATTCACTACTAGTTTGCGTCAGGGCATTATTTAAGTTGCCGGCTTTGGCATGTTGGTTATTTGGGCGGCTGATGTAGTAACATCCCAGTTCGGCGGCTAATTCTCGCATTTCTGTACGCCGATTATCATCCAAAAGATAGATGTTTTTTTCGGGATAATCTAGGGCTTGACAACCCATAATCGTACGCCGCACAATAAACTCTGGCTCGTTATATGTAGGAATCAAAATATCTACAGATGGCGTAAACTCACCATTAATCACCTCGATGGATTTTTCATCGGCTTCCCGGTGACGTTCTTTAATATTTAACATTAAAAATAGTTCAATCAAGCCGCTAGAAATGATCACAATTTCTAGAACGAATAAGCCTAAACTAATTGTGCCATTTAAGGGGTCGGCCAAGTTAAAGGTAGAGAGCGATCGCCATAATAAATAACGTACAGTCAAAATAATTAATATGCCAACGACTAACCTTTGTGACCAAACACGCGGTTGGGGTGACAGTTTCATCACCGCAAACATTGTGACTAGCAACGCTAATGTGAGCGAAAGTAAATATTTATTATGTACCATTGGCGCTTCTAACCACATTGGCGGCTGCATTTGCCAAGTGTGAATTTGAGCAAAAAACTGATTAATTGTCATTTCACCTGCAAACCAACCTGCTACCAGCAAGCCAGATAAAATCACAATGCTCAAAAGTATGAACGCCACTAAGCGAAATAGAATAACTCTTTGTGTAATTAAATCATCGTTATTTTTCTCTCCTCGATTCAAAAGATTAACTCTGGCAAGTTCAGGTTTCTGCACTTGATTAATCTCCTAAATAACTAAAAAATCTGACTGACTTGAATGGAAATATTATATAGTCTATTCACAAGAGTTATGTTCAATTATTCGGGACAAAAATCATCTTGTTAGCTTTTTTCGCTAAAAATTAAGTGTAAAATTAACTAGAATTAAATTCTGATAAAAATGGCTGAACCAAATTTTTAGCTAATTCTCAGCGTAATTTAATATTCATCATCAAAGACGGCTATAAATTCTTCTCATATAGCAGTAATTGAGGATGTAAACACTATGAAATTTCAGAGTTTAGCTATCCTGGGGATGATTGCAACTGTTAGTTTAGGTTCTATTTCAGAAGTGACCGCATATCAGGCATCAACTTCTACACCTGTTGCTCAAACTTCAATTAATCAATTAGCTGCGGCTGTAGGTCAGTCTGCTAATTTCCGCAATGGCGAACATGCAACTCGCGGAAGAGTTAGCATTGTGACCAGAAACAGAACCAGATATTTACAATTTAGCCAGAATTTTAAAACCAGTAGCGGCCCTGATGTGTACGTAATTTTACATCGTTCTGCTGCGCCCAAAATCTATGGTTTAAGAGCTAAAGATTACGTTTTAGTTGGTCGCTTAAGAAAATTTAGTGGTAGCCAAAGCTATGCTTTACCGGGAAATCTTAATTTGTCTGGATATAGATCAGTAGCGGTTTGGTGTCGTAAATTTAATGCTACTTTTGGTTATGCTAGTCTGGGTGGTTAAACAGTATTTCAACCCATAATTAACTGTATGGGTTGATATTTGAATATTTCAGATTGTAATATTTAGTATTTTTTTGGTAAAATTTTTAATTTTAAATACTAAACACATTGCAAATTCAAAATAGTTATAATACAAAAGATTTATGGAAACAGCAGATTTTCTTGGGCTTTTACATCCAGCGATCGCAGTTATTTTTGTCTTTCCGTTAATTGGCAATGTTGTTAACTTTGCTTGGCAAACTCGTCAACGGCGGTTACAAAATTTAGCCGAAGGTAAGAGTAAAATTCCGCCAGTCGTTGGTAAAGAGCATAAACAATTGGGTGATTGGCTAACCAGTGCTGTTGTTGGCTTAACATTAGTCGGTTTAGCATATCCCATTGGTAAAAACATTATCAAAAAGCAATTGTGGAATACTGCTAATTTCCAAGTAATTTTTATCATATTAATGTTTTTGGCGACGATTGCTTCTTTAGTACTGATTTATCAAGCCAAAAATAAATCATGGCGAGCGATTTTTGCTACCTTAACAGGTATTGGTTTAGTAGTTCTCGGCTGTCAAGATGGAGTTTATCGGCGGACTAATGAATGGTATTGGTCACACTACTACATTGGCATTGCTGCATCTCTACTGATGGTTTTTTCCTTAGCAATTGTGCAAGATATTTATAAGTCCCATCGCTGGCGGGTAATTCATACAATATTAAACTGTGTTGCTCTTTTACTGTTTATTGGACAAGGATTAACAGGTACAAGAGACTTATTAGAAATTCCCTTGAGTTGGCAGGAACCTTATATTTATCAGTGCGATTATGTGAATAAAACTTGTCTAACACCCAACCCTCAAGCACCGAAGTGAACCAAATTCAGAAAATCTTTCGGATAATTGATCCTTTTTCATTACGTGTTCGACTGACAATTGGCATTGCTGCGGTTTCGGCTTTAGGATTAGGTAGCCTAGCTATCTGGACAAGCTGGAAAATGCAGCAATTTTTAATTAATAGTTATAAAAATAATATTCAACAAATTACTCAACATTTGCCTTATTATGTAGAGCTTTATACAGAAATAATACCTGAAGAGAATGGGCTGCAAAGTGCAATTAATAATTTAAGTACTACAAATACATATTTATGGGTGAAAAATCCTAAAAATCAGATAATAGCCCAGTCAGATAATTTAAATAAATTACCACCAAAAAAAGTAGCTGAGTTGATGAATTTAACTCAGACATCCATGAAACCCATAGCTCAAGAAATGGGTAAAAGCTACTTTGTGATGTGTGGGAGTAGTTTGAGATTACAAAATCAGACTGTGGGAACTTTATTTGTTGTGCAGGATGTTACCCAAGAACAAAGCATGTTTTTAGTGATTGTGCAGAGTTTGGGAATTGGCAGTATTATCACTATTACAATTATTTCTGTTGCGATCGCATTTTACATTAAACGTTCCCTGCAACCCCTACGTCAGTTAAGTCAAATGACAGAAGTTATTTCCCTTGCAGACTTAGGACAAGCACAAATTTATTTAGAAAATGCCCCTAGCGAAGTTCGAGAATTAACTCAAACCTACAACATGATGTTATCGCGGCTGTTCCAATCTTGGGAACAAGAGCGACAATTTGTCAGTAATGTATCTCACGAATTACGCACACCCCTGACCATCGTACATGGTTACTTACAAAGTGTGTTGCGACGACAGCATAATTTAACCGAAGTGCAGCAAGAAGCTTTAGCCACCGCCGCCGCCGAAGCCGAACGCACCATTCGACTATTACAAGATTTACTTGATTTAGCCAGGGCGGATAGTGGTAATTTGCTATTTCGCCTCGAAAGTTGCTCATTAAATGACTTAATTACCGAAGTTGTGGTGATGGCGAAAACTTATAGCGATCGCCAGATTACCATTGAATCAACTAACCCAGCAATCGCCGCTAAAGCCGACTACAACCGCCTCAAACAAGTTTTAATTAATTTAGTTGATAACGCTTTTAAATATTCTGCACCAGAAACCCCTGTAACTATCAAGTTTTATCAACAAGCCGACCAAGCCATTATCGAAGTTTGCGACCAAGGCTATGGTATTCCTTTACAACATCAGTCCAGGATTTTTGAGCGATTTTACCGCATCGATGAAGCCCGCAGCAGTTCCACCGGTGGCTGTGGTTTAGGACTATCAATAGTTAAAACCCTAGTCGAAGGTATGAATGGTCATGTAACAGTGCGATCGCGTTTAGGTGAAGGCAGTACATTTACAATTACCCTACCAGCTTATTTATCAAATTAAACAACCCCTTCTTCACATCTTGCACTAATCGACTGAACTAAAATTAGGATAAGCAGTCCATACGAATAATATCTTCTGGAAAAAGATTTGTAAATTTTAAAACATTTCGTCCGCAAAAATTTATTTCTTCATTTGGTGAATAATCCCAATAAATACTAGGTATGTAGGCATCTCTTTCTGTAACTAATCTATCTACAATAGTACCTCTAGAAATATTATTTACATCAAGGTTTCTCTCAAGTGATTGAAATTCTGCTATCACTCCATTCTCAAAAATATATTTTTCTATCATAATACCTTTACTATATAGTAGGTATTTTGCCGTACTGCTAGTATCACTACCTCTATAATAAATTGCATTGGTTTGTAAGCTCTGAGAGATTATTTGTGCATCTTCTTCCTTAATTAAAACACCAGAAAAATCTAGAAATATTATACTCCAAGGATGACCTAATAATTGAAAAATAAAAATCATATTTTTAGAGATGTTAATACTTTGATTATATACATCCTTTTGCCATATTTTTTTTTGATAAAGCTTCTTAATAATGTCTGCTGTTGGCTCTACAGATTTGTTCACTAACAAAAATAATTGATTAGTATCAATAGTCTCTAACCCTCTCTTGTTTTCTAAATACACTTCGCTAGGACGATTAAAAATAATTTCCATTAATCCACTTTATTTTTAATAGACTTTCTAAATTCCATTCGTCGGGACTAGGTGCAAGATATTCCCTTGTCCCCACACCCATACACCCCATCTCCACAAACAACTTCCTAACTACAAACTCAACCTTTCCAAAAACTGCTTACCACAATCTTTACAGAGATAGCGTTGCTTTCCGTGACGATGCCCATTTTTCGATAAGCGGGATGACTGACAATAAGGACATATCATTACTTTCATTACTTGCTGTGGCAGAGTGTATGGTGTTAAATATGCAATTAACAATGTTTTGAGTTCAGCATAAAGGGCTTGACGTTTACTCTCATCCTGTTTCAGCGCATTCAACAGTAAAGCGTTATAAGTTCGATGCACCGTTTCAGATAAGAGTTCACTTTTTTCTAAAGTTAAGTCTGGGTTCCACTGGCGAAAAAAGGCGGCGAATTGTTGAATTAGTTGCTTATCAAAGGTTTCGTCAAATAATTTAAATAATTCTGGTGCGACAAAATATTGAATATAGACAACGCGAGGGATGGGATCTGCAAAATATTGGGCGTGGATATCCACTGTAAACTCAATAAACTCAGATAATGTCTGATGCTTGTCGTTTGACTGCATAATTTTGCTCAAAATTGCTGTCACCCGTTCCATGTGCATAGCTTCGAGTGCATGAAATATGGCGAGTTTATCGGGAAAAAACTGATACAGCGAACCAATGGCTGTTTCTGCTTTCGCCGCAATTTGATGAGTAGTTGCAGCTTCATAACCCACCTCGGCAAAAACTTCGGCTGCTGCTTTGAGAATTTTTTCAACCCTTTGCTGACTCCGCTTTTGCTTGGGTTGACGGCGCATCAGATCAGGTTTACTCATAGCCATAGTTCTTGACAAACATGAATAATCTGTCGTATTTTGAATACAAATATGAAAGTTTCGTCACAATTTACTTTAAACCTTGGGAGATTATAGCGATCGCTATAGTCTCACATAACTTTAACTAGGAGGCTTTTATGGCAGTCATTCTCCCTGGCGCACCGTGGTTAATTGCCCACCGTTCCATGCTGGGCATTAACAAGCCTTATAAAGTGGCGCTGAATGGTCAAGATTATGTCCTCTGGCAAAATCAGCAAGGTGAAATTTTCGCCCTAGATAACGTTTGTCCCCATCTGCAAGCACCTTTATCTGATGGCTGGATTTGCCCAGAACGGAGTACAATTGCCTGTCCCTTTCATGCCTTAGAATTTGATGCACAAGGAAGGTTGCATCAGTCTGGTCAACCACTGCTCACACCCCTAGAATTAATCATCAAAGATGACTGTATTTGGACTTATGCTGGTCATGTTCCAAAAATTCCCATCCCAGACCTCATCCCAAAAGTGAGTGCAGGTATGAGTTTTGTCGGTGTAGCTGGGGAAAAAAGCATCCGTGGGACTTTTTTAGATAACTTGTTAATTAACTATGACTACAACCATCAAAGCGGCACACACCGCGACTTATTTGGTATTAAAGCTAATCGCGTGCCGGTGTTTGAACATGAAGGATATTGGGTGAAAGTTGTCCAAGAACTAGAGCGTGAAGATAGCACCTGGAATGATATCATCCGCAATCCTGTTGTTTTGACCGCACCTAAAACCTACACTGGCATTTTAGAATATGCGTTTCCCACACTGATAACTTTTCGCACCTCTTTTTTACTAGGAGAAATTTTGCAGGTGCATATCTTATATCCCGAAACAGAAACTCACACTAAAACCTTTGTGTTGGTCTTCAGCAAACCCAAACACCCAATTTTGCTACCTTTATTGAGACGCTCAATGTTGAGTGCAGTCACAACTGTTGTTGAGCAAGATACACGCGCTATAGAAACATCCTATCCTCGTCAAACACCTAAAATTCGCCTACCAAAAGAGGAAATTATGTTTCATGCTCAAAAACTATATCAAGATTGGTAATATGGTAATCCGGTTTGATGTTTGAAATTATCTGTGCGTCCCTACCCTTGACCGTTTTTGTTTACATATCTTTACACCAAGTCTTGAAGGTAGTTAACAAATGAGGGAAACACGTTGCTCTTCTGTAGCTGATTTATAAGGAAACAGAGAAATTTCGCAAATTTTAACTTTAAAACGTGCCTATTACATTGTTTGAAGTTATGTAGCCTTTTACTTACTCTGGATAAGCCACTGCGGTAAACTATGCCTTGATTATGATTCTTTCGCAGAGAAGAGAACTCGAAAGGAGCCTTTTTTCAATGTCTCATACCGTAAAAATCTACGATACCTGTATTGGCTGCACTCAATGTGTTCGCGCCTGCCCTACTGACGTGCTAGAGATGGTGCCCTGGGACGGCTGTAAAGCTGCTCAAATTGCCTCCTCTCCCCGCACAGAAGACTGTGTAGGCTGCAAACGTTGTGAAACTGCCTGCCCCACCGACTTTTTGAGCATCCGGGTTTACCTGGGCGCTGAAACAACTCGCAGCATGGGTCTAGGTTATTGATGCGGAATTTATTCTAAAATTTCTCATCAGACTTTCAATTAAGTGTCTCCATAGCAAGCTTTTTTAGCACTGTAGGGTGGGTTATGCCCACCTTACTAGGGTAAACACTTCAAAAACCATAAACATACCTTAGTGGCAGAAGGAGCAAGTTGCTCCTTTTTTTTGTGAGAACTTAGGTTCAGTTAAGGTGATGAGAGTTGATTTCTCAATTTCTGCTCTACCTATCAGATAATGAACAAGATTTGGGGGATTCTCCCCCACACCCCCGATTGGGGGACGGTTGCGTCCCCCAAGCCCCCTCCAAAATCATTTTTGCGTTTTTTGTGGAGTCATTATTTGTTATTTGTTGGTTTTGTGTTAGTCCACGTAGGAGGTCACTGAGGTTGTCGAAGTGTGGACTTTGCTTGTGTAGTAGCGAATTCTATTTGCCCAATACTTTTCAAACATCCTCTAAAACCTTTTTGGGAATGATGTCTGGCTTCATGAAATTACTGTTGCGATCGCTATTTACTTTGGCTTTCTCGCTACACCAGATTTATTAGAACTACACACAGGACAAAGCCGCACTCGTAGTTAGGTATAAAACGGACTTGTAATGAGATTAAGTGGGTTAGTTATTTAATTTTGCCTGAGTTTAATGTATTCCTCCTATAGCCATATACCCCTTTTGCCAACATCTATACTGGATTTAATAATCCTAAAACCAAAATGGTGTGAGCAATGTGTGGAATCGTCGGGTATATCGGCACTCAAGCAGCAACAGAAATTTTACTGTCTGGACTGGAAAAACTAGAGTATAGAGGCTACGATTCTGCGGGAATCGCCACAATTTGGGAAGGTGAAGTTAATTGTGTTAGAGCAAAAGGAAAACTACATAACCTGCGTTCTAAACTCGAACAGCTAGAAAATCCGGCTCAAATTGGCATTGGTCATACTCGCTGGGCTACTCATGGTAAACCAGAAGAGTACAATGCTCATCCCCATTTGGATACAGCATTACGTATTGCGGTAGTTCAAAATGGCATTGTGGAAAATTACCGCGAGTTACGGGAAGACTTAAAACAAAAAGGACATGAGTTTCGTTCGGAAACTGATACAGAAGTAATTCCCCATCTGATTGCAGAATTATTAAAAAATCCAGAGTTAAATTTTTTAGATGCAGTTCGTCAAGCTGCTAATCAGCTAGAAGGTGGATTTGCGATCGCAGTGATTTCGGCTGATTATCCCGACGAGTTAATTGTAGTGCGTCAACAAGCACCTTTAGTAATTGGATTTGGACAAGGTGAATTTTTCTGTGCTTCCGATACCCCGGCGATCGTTGCTTACACCCGTGCCGTATTACCCTTAGAAAACGGGGAAATTGCCCGCCTCACACCATTAGGCGTGGAAATTTACAACTTTGCTGGCGAGAGGTTGAAAAAACAACCCCGGATGCTCAACTTGAGTCCCACAATGGTCGAAAAGCAGGGATTCAAACACTTCATGCTCAAAGAAATTTATGAGCAGCCAGGAGTGGTAAGAGCTAATTTAGAAGCATATTTTCATAATTCAACTGATGCGTCTGTGTCGCCTATTCACCTCGGCTTGTCTGAGTCACTCTACGCAGATTTAGAACAAATTCACATCGTCGCCTGTGGTACAAGTTGGCACGCCGCTTTAGTTGGCAAACACTTATTAGAACAATTAGCAGAAATTCCCACCCAAGTACACTACGCTTCGGAATATCGTTATGCACCATCACCACTAACACCAAATACATTAATTATTGGTGTTACTCAGTCTGGTGAAACTGCCGATACCTTAGCAGCTTTAGCAATGGAAAAAGAACGCCGCCAAGGTCAAGAGGCGAAATATCAAGCGCGACTTTTAGGGATTACCAACCGCCCAGAAAGTAGCCTTGGTCATAGTGTTCCTAATATTATTAGTACCTTAGCTGGGATAGAAATTGGCGTAGCAGCAACAAAAACATTTATTGCCCAATTGATGGCGTTTTATGCTTTAGCTTTAGATTTAGCTGCCCGTCGTCAAACAATTCCCAAAGAAACTATCGAGCAAATTATTAACGGACTGCGACAAATTCCTCAAGAAATTGAAGAAACATTGGCAAGTCAAGAACGTTTAACCGAACATTTAGCCCATGAATTTGCTGATACTCAAGATTTCATCTTTTTAGGAAGAGGAATTAACTTCCCCATTGCTTTAGAAGGGGCTTTGAAATTAAAAGAAATTAGCTATATTCACGCCGAAGGTTATCCGGCTGGGGAAATGAAACACGGCCCCATTGCTTTATTAGATGCGAAAGTTCCGGTAGTGGCGATCGCGGTTCCTGGTAATGTATATGAAAAGGTAATTTCTAACGCCCAAGAAGCCAAAGCCAGAGATTCTCGCTTAATTGGTGTAACACCTGTAAAAGATGGCGAAGCAGCAGAAATATTTAACGACTTGCTCCCCGTTTCATCAGTCGATGAATTATTATCGCCAATACTTACAGTTGTACCTCTGCAACTATTGGCTTATCACATCGCCGCCCGTCGCGGTTTAGACGTTGACCAGCCTCGTAACCTGGCAAAATCAGTGACAGTGGAATAAATAGATACGAATATTTCAGTAAATTGTAGACGAATAATTCGGTTCAACAACTCATAAAACGATTGAACAATAACCTCTAAGGGAGTACGATTGTACCATGTACAAATTCGATAACTTCCAGAGGTTATTTTTATGGTTAGGGGCAGAAAGGAATAGACTTAAGCTAAATTTATGCCTAAACTAGGCTATAAAAAGCATATTTCATAAAGAAGCAAATCAGATGAGTGATAATTCACGGGTAATTAATGCTGAACCAACTAAAGATTTATTCATATATATGTTGGTGCGAGATATACCGCTTATTCGTGCGATTATTGATCTTGTTGATAACTCAGTAGATGGCGCAACTCATTTACAGAGCAATGAGAATTATGAAGGGCTTTGGATAAAAATTTTAGCCAACAAAGAGTACTTTCAAATTCAAGATAATTGTGGAGGAATAACCGTCAAGGAAGCAGAGGAGTATGCTTTCAAGTTTGGAAGAGCCAATGATGCAGCAGTAACGCCAAAATCAATTGGAAGATTTGGAATTGGGATGAAGCGAGCTTTTTTCAAGATTGGAAAAAAATTTACAGTTCAATCAACTACCTCTAGCTCGAAATTTGTAGTTTCAGAAGATGTAGATGAATGGAAAAATAAAGATGAATGGACATTTGAATTTTTAGAAGTTCAAGAAGATGGTGATTACGAATCCAGTGAAATCGGAACTCGAATATTAATTGAACAATTGCATGAGAGTGTGTCAGAAGATTTAGGATTAGAAAATTTTCTATCGCAATTAAGGCAAGAATTAACTATTGCATATTCATTAAAAATAAAAAAAGGCTTAAGCATCAGTATAAATAATGAGGATCTGCGCCCAACTCCCCTTAATTTTCGTACTTCTGACAATATTAAAGTGGCAAAATTTGAAAAAGAGTATAAATACTTTGGAAGCCATGAAATAGATACGCCAGTGCGGGTTAGCTTGTATGCTGGTGTATCAGATAGAAATTTAAATGAAGGCGGATGGTATGTATTCTGCAATGAAAGGATGGTTCTTGAAGCTGACCAAACTGAAATAATGGGCTGGGGTACAAAAAGTGGTTTCCCGAAATATCATGCTGATTTTGCATTTTTTAGAGGTTATGCTTTTTTCGAGTCTGATGATGCTGCTTATTTACCTTGGACGACAACAAAAACAGGGATTGACTACGACTCACCAATCTACAAATCAATTAAACAAGAAGTATCTGAACTAACGGTTCCCGTTCTTACATTTTTAAGAAAAATGGCAGATGAAAAGAGTCGTGTAGAGCGTGGTGAGATATCTGAGAGTTTACTTGAGCGAGCGTATTTGCAAACTTCAATTCACTCTGTATTTGAAGTAGATACAAGTACCACTTTTCAACTTCCTGAGCAATCAGCAATTCCGCCTCGTCAGAGCCGTGGCACCATACAATATAACAAACCAACTGAAGACATTGAGCGAGTTAAAGAACTATTAAATGTTTCATCGAATAAAGACGTTGGTGAAAAAACCTTTGATTACTATTTAAACAATGAAGGATAAGGGTGATGGCTGGTAGCTATTCAAAAATTAATTACAGTCTTCGTCCTGCAAAAGCAGTTGAAAGAAAAATGATATGTGATTCTCTCCGATGCTTAAATCCGTTCGGAGAACTTACAAGTTATAGATACGTAGGTTTTGGCTCAACTTACTTTAGTGACTTTATTCTTTTTCATAAATCCTTACATATTGAGGACATGATAAGTATAGAAAAAGATATGCACGCGAAAGATCGTTTTGAATATAATAAACCTTTTGGGTGTATAGAAATCAAGTACGGAGCTTCCTATGAAGTTCTGCCAACAATTGAATGGAATAAAAAATCAATTGTATGGCTTGATTATGATAGCCCATTAGAAAAAACAATTCTAGATGATATTGATACTCTTATAAGCAAATTAGTATCTGGAAGTGTGTTAATTGTTACAGTTAGTGCAGAGCAAGAACGACCTAAAGAGGAAGGTCTTACTAGAGAACAGATAGATGAATTTAGAGAAGATAAGTTACGAGAAAGACTTCCTAATGAAAAAATTCCTATAGACATCAAGCCGATTGATTTAACTGGCAAGAAGCTAGGAAATCTGTATAAAAGAATAATCAATAATCAACTTAAAGAAAGTATTAGGAACGCTAATTCAGCACGTTCTGAAGGCGATAAGCTTAATTATAAACAGATTTTTGATTTTCGTTATGCTGATGGTTGTCGTATGTTAACAGTTGGATGGCTCCTTTTTGAACAGAACTACTGTAATCTGGCAGAACAATGTAAGTTTAGTAAGAATTTTAATGCAATAGAATCAGATAATCCTTATGAAATAAACGTACCAAATCTGACACTTAAGGAAATTCAACATCTAGATAGTCAAATGCCTACAGATAATTGTGATGCGGTGAAACGGATTTGTATTCCCCTCAAGGATGTTAAATCCTATGCAGAATTGTATAAATACTTTCCTTCTTTTGTGGAAATGCTCATGTAGGTACGACAGAATGTTTCTTTTGATCCTGACTACTCAATCGCTCACGGTAAAGAACAATCAGTTCGGTTAGGGCTTTTTTATAGCTTGCTTATCCTTCTGGGTCAGAGAACTCACATTGACTGAAATCAGCTTTCTGCCTATTCTCTTCATAAATTCAGACAGACTTAAATTTATACTGTCGGCGATAGCATCTAATCTATCAATCCCAGTAGGAGTTAGGGCTAGGTTAACTCGTTTCTTCACTTCATCGTACAGTTCTGGTACGTCTTTTTGAGCGATACTAGCAAGATCAGTATAACTGCGATCGCAGTTATTGTTTAATTTAATTCGCAGTTATGAATTACGATCGCTTTTACCAAAAACTCCCAAAGCGATCGCCTAAATCCCAATTCTCAATTAGGTGCAATTACCTTTGATATAAATACATTGTAAGCAAATGTAAAACTAACCCTTCCTACTATTAGCTTTTCCAGAAATTTTGGCGATTATTTTTTCCCACTGGTCAATCTGGTGCTGTATTTGTAATTGGCGATCGCTCAAATCTTGACTATCATCAACTGTCTCTGCTGGGATGGCTGTTTCTCAAGCTTTGAGTACCGTACCTAATTAAATTACTGGTGAAATTAGTGAGAATTCTTTGAGTTGCATTCAACATCGGTACACTTGGGTGACAAACCTTAGTCTACCTGGTTGTGAGCTTAACCGAACCGTATTGGGCGATAACTTACGACAAGCTGCAAGCGTCTACGCTCCAGAGTGAACACAAAGTTTTAAATCTTGATGATGTTGGGTTACGCTTTGCTGCACCCAACCTACGCGGGTAAATGCGATCGCTTGCTGTGATGATTATGATACATGAAGTGTGTAGGGCGATCGCACCCGAAATCAACACAAAATTCCGAGTTTTGGCTTTAGGGTAAATACTTTTGTACAACAGTCCAGCCAGTCCAGGATACCCAAGCAAAGGCGGCGCAGAGAATAATATTGACAGTGATGTGTAAAGTTCTTACCCAAGGTCTGCTGGGGTTAATTTGCGTGGCGCTGACGGCAGATATTAAAACTAAAAATACTACTATTAGCCCCGCAATTAGGTGTGATGAATGTCCTAATGAACCAAAGTGACCTAATGTGCCGATAATGCCGATCGCCAATAACAATAACACTAAGCTCACCATACTAATGCCCATTGTATAGTGCAGCGATCGCACTCCTCCACGACTCGCAGGAAACCCAGGAAAACTAGGCATAGACTGGGAATTTCTCGCTTGCCACATCATTATCCCGGTGACAGCTAACATGATATACGCTAACAGCGATAAGCCCATCGACCAAGCGGCGATTTTCCATAGCCAGAGAAAAGAAGGTAGGTGCATAAATTTGGGGGAGTGGGGAATTGGGAACAAATGACAAACAACAAAGGATTGATGACAACCCACCATCACAATAGAAAAGGTTGCTGATATCAGCAACCTTAAATTTTTTTTGATCAAATTTTTTATCTTAATCAAGCTAATGATTAACCAGCGATTGTTAAAGGTTTTGTTGTATCTCCGCTTTTGGTATTAATTGACTGAACTATGGGTTTTTTACTTATAGGGTCGAGGGTAGATGATTCGGTATTAAAATCACTACTGCTTGGTTCTTGAAGTGCAAGGCGATCGCACGGAATGGTATCCGATAAAATGGCACTTGCCATCATCCCCGTATGAATCTCCATGTGAGCTTCTATCGGGGCTTCAAACACGAGGCGCTGCCCAGGAAACACAACCCTTTCAAAGTACCAGTTAGCGATATTAGAGATGCGAGCCACCTGGATTTTGCTCGTAGCATTAATGTAGCAGCAGAGAATTTTTCCCGATTGCTCAGGTGGTAGAGAATCTAGTATTTGAGCCATAACTGCCGAGGAGCTTTACGCCAAACATTGTATATTACACCAGCCCAGACTAACACTGCTGATCCCCAGTTGCTGTAACTCCGACTACCAACTGAAAATTTCTACGTTATTTATATCTAAAGATATGTTCAAGTTATGAAAATTTTATAAAAAAAATCTCTTTTCAAAAAATTATACATTATTAAGGAAAATTTTTAATTGTTGGCTTTGGTAACAATTTTGTCTAAGTTATTAATTAACTTTCCCTAGAGGATACAACCTGGAGATTAAGCTTGTATCTTTCTTTTCATGAGTTTGACTGAACTTTTATCCCTAAAGAGATAGTGAGGGATCATCGCTTAATGATTAAACTCAATGTTATGGTAAAGATATATGAACAATTTATTCATAAACCAATCTCGCTTGTTTGATGCCAAGCTAATTTAG
The DNA here is from genome assembly GCF_014698045.1 of Aulosira sp. FACHB-615. Lineage (GTDB taxonomy): Bacteria > Cyanobacteriota > Cyanobacteriia > Cyanobacteriales > Nostocaceae > Nostoc_B. The sequence continues at coordinate 254,506 of NZ_JACJSE010000006.1, read as the reverse complement.
GCCTTTTCACCATTCCGCACCGGAAAAATGTAAAAGCATAAATTAACTCCCAAGTCAAACTAGATTGTCATAAATAGAACTAAGCAAGCTTCGTTTCCCTCGCTTTCCCAAAAGAATGGCAAGATAAAGGTTAAAACTCTGATGATCGAAAATCGTATTCTCTACGTTCGCCTTCCTTGTAACCCCATTTTTCCCATTGGGGTGGTTTATCTTTGTGATCATGTCCACAAGCTATTCTCGAACATCGAACAGCGCATTTTCGATTTGGGGACAGTTCCCCCTTTAGACTATGCTGCGGCGTTAGATCGCTGTATCGATGAGTTTAAACCGACACTGTTAGTATTTTCTTGGCGGGATATTCAAATTTATGCCCCCGTGGGTGGACGTGGTGGCAACCCGTTGCAAAACGCTTTTGAATTTTATTACGCGAAAAATCCCCTGATTAAATTACGTGGGGCTTTGGGTGGTTTACGCATCTTCATTGCCTACTATGTAGAGTTGTGGCGTAATTTGGGATTAATCAAACGCGGTTTAAAACGCGCCCAAAAATACCATACTGATGCGCGTGCAGTGGTTGGCGGCGGTGCAGTCAGCGTATTTTATGAACAGTTGGGTAAAAGCTTACCTTCCGGCACAATTATTTCTGTGGGCGAAGGAGAAACCTTACTGGAGAAATTCTTGAGTGGGCGAGAAATTAGTGATGAACGTTGTTATGTAGTTGGGGAAGGTCAACCACGCCAGCGCCTAATTCACGAACAACCCACCCCATTACAAAAAACCGCTTGTAACTACGACTACATTGAAAGCGTCTGGCCAGAGTTTAACTATTATCTGCAAGACCAAGACTTTTATATTGGTGTGCAAACCAAGCGCGGTTGTCCGCATAACTGCTGCTATTGTGTTTATACCGTGGTGGAAGGTAAACAAGTACGTATCAATCCTGCTGATGAAGTTGTGGCAGAAATCCGACAACTATATAATCGCGGTGTGCGGAACTTTTGGTTTACCGATGCCCAATTTATCCCAGCGCGGAAATATATCAATGATGCCATTGAATTATTACAGGCGATCGTGGATTCTGGGATGACAGATATTCATTGGGCAGCATACATTAGAGCCGATAATTTAACGCCGGAATTGTGCGACTTAATGGCCAAAACCGGGATGAACTATTTTGAAATTGGCATTACCAGTGGTTCTCAAGAACTGGTACGCAAAATGCGGATGGGTTACAACCTGCGGACTGTCTTACAAAACTGTCGTGATTTAAAAGCAGCTGGGTTTAACGATTTAGTTTCTGTCAATTATTCCTTTAATGTGATTGACGAACGTCCCGAAACTATCCGCCAAACCATCGCCTACCACCGCGAACTAGAACGTATCTTTGGCGCAGATAAAGTCGAACCCGCGATTTTCTTTATTGGACTGCAACCCCACACCCATTTAGAAGAATACGCCTTTAAAGAAGGCATCCTCAAACCAGGGTACAATCCTATGAGCTTGATGCCGTGGACAGCGAAAAAACTGCTGTGGAACCCGGAACCCCTCGGTTCTTTCTTTGGCGAAGTCTGCTTACAAGCTTGGCGACAAAATCCCAATGACTTCGGAAGGGAAGTGATGAAGATTTTAGAAGCAAGGCTAGGTTGTGCTGAATTAGAAACAGCACTTTCCGCACCAATTGAGCCGAAAGAAAAACAATTAGCAGGCATATCATAGAAGACACGTCATATCATGTCCGGCTAATCAGTGGTGATTCGACAAATTTGTGCAGAAACGACAAAACCCTCTCCCTTGCATCCCTACCTCCTGCGGCCTTCATGATAAGTCTTTAACAGGAGACGATATTAATCAAGGGATGGGGTATAAAACAACCTTCCCTATTCCCTACTCCCCACTCCCTACTCCCCACCGCCTATGTTAGAAGGTTCGATTTTACAAAAGCTGGAAAACGCCCATCGCCATAGCACTAGACCAATTAGATTTGGGGTGTATTATAAAAACACTTTAGTTGCTTTGTGTCATGCTCTCGAAGACCACGTTTTAGCTGATCAGGGTCAACCCTTGGTAATTACCGCTTTCCAACGTGGTAAATGGTATTTGCAAGAAGCCGAAAGATATGCAGACATAGCTAAATGTAGTCGGGAAATAGTGATTATGGCATCCCCCGATGCTGGCTTTGCGGAACATCCTACCAGCAAATTACCGAATGTAGACTTGGTAGCATTAGATTCATCTGATCCGGTGGCGCAGGAATGGCATTTAATTATTCTGTCACCTGAATACACGGCAATGGTACTTTGTCAAGAGTTATCTGAGGCTGATTATGGTGCAGGTGGGCTACCAGATTCTGATTTAGAACGGAAATTCTACGGGTTGTGGACTTTTGAACCAGAGTTAGTGAAGGAAACCGCAGAATTAGCGATCGCGCATATTCAACAATACAACCCAGAACTAGCCGCCAAACTTATTACCCATAAAGAAACAATCCAGCCTCGTTTAGCTGCACCAGAAGACTTAAGTACAGTTGTCTCTCGCGTAGTTGATTACCTGCAAACTGGGCAAGAAAGCTTATCTATTCCGACAGCACCGCGTCAACAAGCGTTAGATCGCAACTTAGTTTCTAACGAAATTCAAGCATTTTTGCGGATGGCGCAGTTAATAGATATTGCCGATATCAACAACCCAATGGCAGCAGCAGAAGTTGTCGCCCTGTCCGAAGCAATGGGACAATTGTTAGAACTACCAGCTTGGCAAATCAAAAGATTGCGCTTGGCAGGTTTGTTACATCGCATAGATCCGCTACAAAAAGCTGAAAGCGTACTTACTCCCGGAACATCCAACCGATACCCAGAAGAACAAGCCCCCAGTTGTCCTTTAACCTGTCCTTTAGTACCAGGCGTACAGGTATTACGCACTATGTCCAGACTCCGGGCTGTGGCTCAAATTATCACCCACCAAACCGAGTGGTGGAATGGTACAGGCGAACCCGCAGGTTTAGCTGGCGATGAAATTCCCCTGGAATCGAGAATTTTGGCATTAGTAGCGGAGTTTCAATGGCGAGTCAATCAAATTAAATCCTCTCATCAAAGTCGGGAAGAAATATTTGCTCAAGCTTTAGACCAATGCCGACAGCAACAATCAACCCGCTTTGACCCTAAACTAATAGATGCCCTAACTTTGTTAGTCATGGGTTTGCAACAAGGACTTGACTTACCCGTGATGACAACCAAAGCCAGCAACGGTATGTGGTTACTAGATACTCGCTGGGATAGTCATAGCAAGAGTAATGAGGAGATTGGTAGTTACCCCAAATGAATATAGAAGCCATTAAATCAGGAACCCTCAAACAACTGCCAGGGGTAAATTTAGAAGATGAAGAGCTTGATCAACTTGATTTAAGCCGGATTAATTTTGCAGGCGCTACCCTGGTTGGTACTAATTTTCGGGGTTCCAAGCTGGAAGGTGGACATTTAGAAGGAGCCAATTTAATGGGAGCGAACCTGCAAGAAACTGACTTGCGGGCGAACTTGATGGGCGCAAACTTGATGCAAGCCGACTTAACCAGTGCTGACTTGCGTGGTAGCAATTTACGCGGCGCGAACTTGATGGGCGCAACCTTGAGTGATGTATCATTAGCGGGTGCTTTTTTGAGTGGCGCGAATCTAATGAATGTCAACCTACAAGGCGTTGACTTACGCAGTGCTGACTTGCGTGGTGCTAACTTGAGTGGCGCAAATCTCAAAGGCGCAGACTTAAGCCGTGCTGACTTGCAAGGAACATTGTTAAGTGAGGCAAATTTGGAAGAAGCTGATTTGCGGGGGGCAAATTTAGCGGGGGCAAATCTTACAGGTGCTAACTTGTTATGTGCAGAGTTAGAGGGGGCAAATTTAAGCGGAATTAAGTTAGATAAAGCTTGTTTGGTGGGGACAATTGCTGAATATGGGTTGTAAGGATTTATAGAAGAATTTCAGTCTCACACATAGGCGCAAACTGTTGTTTCTAGCTAATGGATTGCGTCATTGCTTCCATCCAAATCATCAAGAGCGATCGCTATATCATCAAATATAATTCCACAGAGATTTGACATACTTTTATCACAACATCGGCGAGGAAAGAGACTTTTTTACTCATAACTTGAGCTATTGATTGGGGGATATTTGCTGTACTACTTGTTGGACTTGTGTAATATCTAAGTCTAACGCCTGTGCTATTTGTTCCACAGTCAAACCCAATGCCAAAAACTTAGGTACAGCTTCTAGTTTACCTTCTAGTCTGCCTTCTAGTTTGCCTTCTTCTCTAGCTTCCTGATAAACCCGCGTTTGTTTCAACTCACTTAAACCAAACATTGCTTCTATCTCCTTTTGACTCATTGTCGGAAATTTATAAACTAAAATTGTCTCTATTAATTCTAGTAATTGTTTTTGTGGTAGTTGTAAATTAACGGCTTGCTGGGTGCGGTTAATTAATTCCCTGGCGCTACTAATGGCTATATCTTCCGTTTCAACGATTAATTTTATCGTAGCAATGCCTATGGGTAATGATGTCGTTTCCCCTAGTTCATCTAGGTAAATTATCCTGAGACGTTGACTCTGGAAGAATTCTAAGGAATTTTCTCTGTCTGCTGTATCTATATCTCTACTCGGATAAATCACTACTCCCCGCCAAGGATTTGGACATTTGTTTTGGCGTAAGTATAAGTAGATTTCTGACACTAGGCGGGAGTAAATCTCTACATCTGATTGAAATTGGACTTCTACAAAATAAATTGGACTTTTTTTATCTTCGGTGGGAAGAAATACGCCGTCAATTCTAAATGCTGTTTGTTTGATTTCTACGGAAGCAAATTGATATGAATTGGCAATTTCGGGAGGGTTGCCTATTAGTTCAAAGAAGATACTAGGAAATTCTTGAAAGAGGCGATAAAATATACTGTCTGTTTTCACACCAAGGTTTGAGCAGATTTTTGACTACTGTGATTTTACTATTATGATGTTTGGTTCATAACGGCAAATTTCATTTCTGGGTGATGTTTTGCATCTCAGCTATTGATTAAGAGATGTTTGCTGTGCGACTTGTTGGACTTGTGTTACATCTAAGTCTAACGCCTGTGCTATTTGTTCCACAGTTAAACCCAGTGCTAAAAACTTAGGTACAACTTCTATTTTGCCTTCTTCTCTCGCTTCCTGATAAACCCGCGTTTGCTTCAATTTTAAATACAAATATTATTTCTGAATTACTGATTATCTGCGCGATCGCTCTAGTACCTATCCATTGCTAAGTAATAATTCAGATTTAACCGCTATCATTTTAGTGAGTTTTAGGGAAACCAGCCATGTTAGAGTACAGTCTGCCGAGGTACTTGCCAAGCGCCGAAGAACTACCCGACTCTGATGAAACGCCTGTGGATAATGAACTGCAAGAATTAATAACAGGCTTGCTGAAAGCAATATTGCTGATACTTTGGGCGGAACGCATGGACTGGTTCTTTGGTATAGATATGGGTATTTATTATCACCCCGATAAACCACCGATTGTATCAGATGGATTTTTAAGCTTAGGGGTAGAACGTTTCTACGATGAGGAGTTGCGTCCTAGTTATGCGTTGTGGGAAGAAAAAGTTGTACCGAGTTTAGTGCTAGAGGTGGTATCTCAAACTTACCGGAAAGAATATACAACTAAATTAGATGAATATGCAAATTTAGGCGTACTTTATTACGTAATTTATTCTTCTCGCCGTCGCCGCAAACCGCATTTAGAAGTGCATAAATTAGTGAAGGGCAAGTATGAATTGCAATCAGGAAATCCGGTTTGGCTACCAGAAATTGGCTTAGGAATAGGATGCGATCGCGGGAATTATTCTGGTGTCACTAGAGAATGGCTTTATTGGTATGATCAGTCAGGAAAACGCTATCCTACACCGTACGAGAAGATTCAACAAACTGAACAACGCGCTCAACAGATGGCAGACAGGTTGCGATCGCTTGGCATAGATCCAGATAATCTTGATTAAGGAGCGATGTCAACAATCATCCTTGCTTACCGCTTACAATGGAGTTAATCCTGACTCTGAAAAAATTCCATGCAAATCTTTTTGCCCCCAGAGGTAGAAGCCCTGCTACAACGCCAACTAAAAAGCGGTAAATATCATAATGCCGTTGACGTTATTGTTGCAGGCATAAAACTACTAGAACAGCAAGAAGAAGACATATATCAAGGACGACTGGGAGAGCTTCAGATGGAAGCACGTATTGGATTGGAAGCATCCCAGGAGGGTAAAGTAGTTGAGGGATCAACTGCAATGGCTCAAATCCGTGCCAATTTGAGATTGCGCTACGGTGTCTCAGACGAAGTATGACCCCACAATTTCGCCTCACTGAACCGGCGATTCAGGATATTGAGCAGATTGCAGATTATATGGCCAAAAAGTTGGGTTTAACTCAATCAGAGTTGTTCTTGAGTAAACTAGATGCTTAATTTAGCAAAATTGCTCAATTCCCAAAATTAGGACGACAGCGTGATGAAATTTTACCAGGTATTCGTAGTCTTCCTATAGATAATTATCTCATCCTTTATATGCCCATAGGAGAAGATGTCGAGATTTTCCGTGTGATTAGTGGTTATCGAGATTTATCATCACTATTTCACGATGATGATGATTGAAATTTCTTTCACGGTAATGACAACAAAATTCTAGAAATAAAATAACGATTATTACTCAATTACAGATGAATGATAATGAGCGATCGCTCAAAGAATCCAGCAAGAGAGTAATCATCAGGATGAATAGTCCTGTGTTGTTGATCAATTTTACTTTTTACCTGTGCGATGATCGCTTGCTAGTACTTCTCCATCGCTCAAAGAGTCGAGACAGAGAATAATCAGGATTAATTATGCTGTGTTGTTGGTAAATTTTACTTATTTTTTGTGTTTTCAGCTAAATACTCAAAACAATGAACTCAGCACTCACTACTTTAGCCGCCAAATTTTGATAGTATCGGAATCACTACTGACAATAGTTTTAGCATCTGGGCTAAAAGCAACAGAAATAACTGCGAAGGAATGCCCAGTCAGGGTGCAGATTTGCTCTCCTGTTGCCAAATTCCACAGTTTGATGGTGTTGTCAAAACTACCACTAGCAATAGTTTTGCCATCTGGACTGATGGCGACGGAACCAACATAGGTAGAATGCCCTGCAAGGGTGCGAATTTCCTGTCCTGTTGCGATATTCCATAGTTTGATGGTATCGTCCCAACTACCACTGACAAGGGTTTTGCCATCTGGGCTGATGGCGACGGAAATAACCCGTTTAGAATGTCCTTTCAGGGTGTGGATTAGCTCTCCTGTTGCGATATTCCATAGTTTGATAGTATTGTCCTCACTACCACTGGCAAGGGTTTTGCCATCTGGGGTAAAGGCGACGGAACGGACTACGTTAGAATGCCCACTGAGAGTGCCGATTTGTTCTCCAGTTGCGATATTCCACAGTTTGATGGTTTTGTCAGCTTCGCCACTGGCAAGGGTTTCGCCATTTGGGCTGAAGGCGACGGAACCGACCACGTAAGAATGTCCTTTGAGAGTACGGATTTGCTCTCCGGTTGCCAGATTCCACAGTTTGATGGTTGTATACAAACCACCACTAGCAAGGGTTTTGCCATCTGGACTAATGGCGATGGAAAAAACAAAGCCAGAATCTGTAAGGGTGCGGATTTGCTTTCCCGTTGCGACATTCCACAGTTGAATATTCCGCAGTTTACTGGTTGTCTCCGAAGCATCACTAGCAAAGGTGTTACCATCTGGGCTGATGGCGACGGAAGAAACCTCGCGCCCTATGAGGGTTTTTTGCAATAAAACTCCGCTTGGTATGCTGGCAATTACATATATGGGATTAGTTGGAAATAAGCCATATCGAACAGAACCATATATTTGAGTTCCAATTATTGGAATAGCAGCACCTACCAAGAATCTTGTTCTCCAATTAGTATTTTGTCTAGATGCCTTTTTTGGTGCTACTTTTGGCTTTACTGGTGCTGGTGATATTCCAGGTTGAGGCTGATTGCGTAATGTCACAGGTAATGATGATGGTGGTTGAGTTACAACTACTGCATCAGTTGGGTGTACTGGTGAAGGTGATGGTAACGGTGAACTAAAATCCTGTAAAACTTCCTCAGCAGATTGGTAACGTTGCTGATAATCTTTTTGCAGTAACTTATCAAGAATCTTCTCTAATTTGCTGCTTAGTGGTTGTTGCAAATGCTTCCGCCAAGCAGAAACCCACCCATTACCTAGTTGTTCCGACATTCTCCCAGGGTGACTTCCACTCAGTAAGTGAAAGCAAGTTGCACCGACACTATATAAATCACTCGCTGGATAAGCTTTACCATCCTGCATTTGTTCTAATGGCGCATAACCACGGGAACCAATTATTGTTCCTGGGCTAGTGGTAACTGTCATGGTGAGTTGCTTGGAAATCCCAAAATCTATCAAGACTAACTTGTTGTCAGTGCTGCGACGAATGATATTTTCTGGTTTGATATCGCGGTGAATAACTTGGTTTTGATGAACCGTTTTCAGGATATTTAATAAATCAAGCAAAACTTCCCAGATTTTTTCTTCCTTGAAAGTTCCCTGTTGTTTGAATTCAGCTAATAAATTCTGTCCGTTGATAAACTGCTGCACTAAATACAGATTATTTTCTTCTTCAAAATACGCCAACAGTGTGGGAATCTGCGGATGTTCTCCTAGTTGTTGCAGTCGCCTTGCTTCTTGCTCAAATAGTTCTGTGGCTTTGTTTATTGCCGCAGTTCCCTGTACTCGCGGCGCAAATTGCTTGATTACACAACGTTCATTCAGCTTGTCTAAATCTTCTGCTAAATAGGTTTTCCCGAATCCCCCTTTTCCTAGTAATTGAATTGGGCGATAGCGATTTCTCAGCACTACCAAAGGAAATCGGCAGTTAGAGCAATAGGTTGTGGATTCAGAATGGGGTGGATTGTGGCAAGCTGGATTTAGGCAGCAAGTCATGACGATGCTTTTATGGGCGATTTTAGTGATTATCGCTTAGATACAACTTACCCTGAGTAAATACCGCAAAACAATATAATTTTTAAGGTTTATCTTATCAAAGGTGCGATCGCTTCCCTCTCCTACTCATCCATACCGCCAAAACACTCATCAAAAATAACCCCATCAAACCCATCAAAGGATTTTGATATACTCCCGTAACCCAATCAGGTACTACACCCGTATATTGAACTAATCCACCAACATTAATCATGTAGTAGCCGCCAACTAAACCACCATGTAAACCAATTGGTAAGCCTAAACGTCCTCTACGCCAACGCTTCGCCCATACCTGCGTTAACCCCAAAACTACTAAAGCTGGGAACTGTGGCAGAGTTTGAATAATTGCCTCCAATGGTTTAATAAAATGCAAGGTAGCAAAGACAACAGCATCCGTCCATAATGCAACACGCTGGTTGTAGTCGCGTTCTAATTCATCCAGTAACCAGCCGCGAAATAATAACTCCTCGGCAAACCCCACAGCCAAGCCGACAATTACGCCTTCTATAACTATTTTTAGTAAGAAAACTTTCGGTTGTTGCCATACCAGCCAACCTAAAAGACTTTCTATGCCAAAAAGTAGCCAAATATTAGTAAAACCTATAGCCAAACCACGCAGCAAATCTATTCTGTTGTGTGGCGTGGTGTCCAAGCCATAATGCTGCAATATCTGAGGTTGCTGGTAAACGTATTTACCCCATAGCTTCAACAGCACAATAAATTCTACATATAGTAAAACCATTGTCAAAATACTTACTAAGTTAGCATCACGCACTAGTAAGTAAATTGGTGCAGCAAAAGGTAACCATAGCAGCAACAGCATTAAAATAAAACAACCCAGCCGAATAGGGGCAGGGCGTTGAGCTAAACGGGTAAGGTTGTTTTTCATACCAAGTAGTTAAAGTACCAAGCGATTACAAATCGCAGCTATACAAACAAAGTCCGCCTGCGCGGACTAATAAAAAAATTTAGAGTTTTTAACCCACGCAGGCAGTCACTGAGCGACTGGTGAGCGCAGTCGAACCATGTCGAAGTGTGGGTTTTGTCTGTGTAGCCGCGACTTCCAGTCGCCAAGGCTACTCAAACTACTCATCCGGTTCAATACTGCTGGATAAACCGTGATTTTTCAATGTTTCACAGTAAAATTCAGCATGTTCTAGGGCGCAGGTAATGACTAAAGCTAACCCATTTGTATGTGCTTCCATCATGATGCTCACAGCTTGGGGCTGAGTGAGACCCGGTATTGTTGTTAATAATACCTGCACCACGTACTCCATCGAGTTGTAGTCGTCGTTATGGAGCAGAACGCGATACCGAGGGGCGAGCTTGCGGGATGTGGAACTCTTCTCAATGGTTTCGACTGACACGGTTCTTTGCTCTTGTTTCGATGATTTACTACAACGGAATGCCTATTGGCGATCGCTTAACAGCTTAACAGTTATTCACTTATTTTATAACATTAAATTCCAAACTCTCGCTGATCCAAGGGTTTGTTTTTGAGATAGTCTCCACACCGTTAGCCTCTGTGTCGCTGAGATGATGTTACCTTTGGGGCGACTAGGTGAGTAGTATTTGGTAATTTAGACATCGCTCTCACTAAATCCTCATGAAAAGTGCGATCGCTCATAGCAGGGTGCGCTACTATCGATTTAGTCAGTTGTTGGATCAGAAGTAATTGTGGCTACACCGATCAACATCAACGAAGCCTTACTACAAGAGGCGTTGGCACTTGACGACCAAGTGAGCATTGATTCTCTGGTGGAAACAGCACTGCGCGAATATATTCAACGTCGCAAGCGGCTCAAAGTGTTAGAACTCTTTGGTACTATTGATTATAATGCAGGCTACGGCTATAAACACCAACGTCAGCAAACATGAGTGTAATTGTTGATACCTCTGTTTGGTCACTGGCTCTGCATCGAAGAACGCCACCTGATTCTTCAAGAGCGATGGCGCAGAGCGCCCGCCTTCGGCGATCGCAATATTGCAGAATTTAATCACTGATGACCAAGTTGCAATGCTGGGCGCAATTCGGCAAGAAATTCTCTCTGGAATCCGTAACTTTGAACAGTTTACCTGTCTGCAAGATTACCTGCAAGCTTTCCCAGATTTAGAACTCATAGCTGAAGACTACGAACTCGCCGCAGAGTTTTTCAATACTTGTCGCAGCAATGGTATCCAGGGTTCAAATACTGATTTTTTGATTTGTGCAGTTGCTCACCGTCGAAGCTACAGCATCCTGACTTTGGTGCAAATCGCAAGTAGCCAATATGCTCTACAGTAAGAAAAATTGCTACTATAGAGCAAAAAGAACGTATTATTATGCCTAACGTCGAAAAAATCAGTGTAGCTCTGACCCCAGAAATGGCAGCTTTGGTTCGTAATGCTGTAGAGTCAGGCGAATATGCTAGTAGCAGTGAGGTAATTCGTGAAGCACTGCGCGAGTGGAAGCAAAAACGTTTACATCAATTGCAAAATGTTGAAAAGCCGATAGCTCAACCACAATTAGATTTAACAGCAGAAGAGAAATTAGCTAAATTAAATAAACTATTTGGGGCTTGGAAAAATCAACCAGACTTAACAGAAATATTTGCAGAAATTGACCAGCAACGTCATGCCTATCAAGGTAGAAGCCTAGACTCAATTGATAATCAGGATAACGGCTAATGTATCTGTTAGACACTAACATTTGCATTGCATTGCTCAAAGCAGATACCCAAGCCGTGAGTAAATTTAATCTCTACTTTAGTCAATGTTATCTATCCACAATTATAGTTGCAGAACTTTATAAAGGTGTTTATTATTCTTAAAAATTAACCAAAAACCAAGAAACTTTGCAGCAGTTTCTGGAATTATTAATAATAGAACCGTTCGACATAGAGGCAGCTTGTGAATTTGGTAAAATTCAAAGCGAACTCAAAACAATGGGGAAGCCTACAGGCGAATTAGATGCTTTGATTGCGGCTGTTGCTCGTTCTCGTGATGATATTCTTGTAACTAATAACATCAAAGATTTTATTAATATTCCTAATTTACAGTTAGAAAACTGGTTAGAAAATTAGAAATAAATTAATAATAACTTTATTTATATTGATGTTGTTTAGGATTTATTTTCTTGCTCTTTTACCCTTTGTAGCAAAAAATAATTATAACAACATACAAATATAAACTATGAGTCATCAAATATATACAACAGATATCTTAGTTGTGGGCGGGGGAACTGGTGGAACGGCGGCGGCGATTCAAGCGGCGAGAAGGGGTATTAGAACTATTTTGGTGAGTGAGTTTGCGTGGCTGGGGGGAATGCTGACTTCAGCCGGAGTTTCGGCACCAGATGGGAATGAATTAGTTGCTTGGCAAACTGGGTTGTGGGGGGCGTTTTTACAAGAGTTACGCGATCGCCAACCAGGAGGATTAGATAATAGTTGGGTGAGTTTTTTTAGTTATGATCCTGCGGTGGGGGCGGCGATTTTTGCTGATTGGGTGAAGGAGTTGGCAAATCTGCAATGGATGGCTGGACAAGTCCCACTAGAGGTTTTACAACAGGGAAATTGTGTTACTGGGGTGCGGTTTGCGGATTTTACGGTTCACGCCAAGGTAATTCTTGATGGTACAGAATTGGGTGATTTATTGGCGTTGGCGGAAATTCCTTACCGTTGGGGTTGGGAGTTGCAAGGTGAATGGGGAGAACCCAGCGCCCCAGCTAGTTATAATGCCCTAACAGAGAAATATCCAGTGCAATCACCAACTTGGGTAGTAGTGATGCAAGATTTTGGTGATGCTGTTGCACCAGAAATTCCGGCTGCGCCTAATTATAATCCAGCGTTGTTTGCGGGGGCTTGGGAAAACTATGGTGCGGAGAAGTTTTTGAATTATGGACGCTTGCCGGGCGATCGCTTTATGATTAACTGGCCGATCAAAGGTAATGATTACGCTGAAGGTGTCGGGCGTTTGGTAGAGTCAGAAGCATCTAAAGCTGATTTTATCCAGGAATGTCGCTGGCATAGTCAAAATTTCGCTCATTTTATCCAAAATCAGTTAGGTCGCCGCTACGGTTTGGCTGAAAAAATTTTCCCTGGGAATGGCACAGCTTTTGCGCTACATCCCTATTACCGAGAAAGTCGCCGTTTAGTAGGACTCACAACCATTCGAGAACAAGATATTTTACCTGTGGCTGGAGGTCAAGTTGCATCTTTATTTACAGATGCAGTTGCGGTTGGTAACTACGCCAACGACCATCATTATCCAGGGTTTGATTTACCACTACAACCAAAATCAATTCGTTGGGGCGGACGCTGGACGGGAACGCCGTTTACTATCCCTTACCGTTGTTTAGTTCCGGCGACTACAGACGGTTTATTAGTGTGTGAAAAAAATATTTCTGTATCGCATATAGCTAATGGTGCAACAAGATTGCAACCTGTGGTGATGGGTATCGGTCAAGCTGCTGGTATGGCGGCTGCTATGTGCGTCGAGTTGGGTGTACAGCCGCGAGATTTACCAGTTAGGGCTTTACAGGAAGCGTTATTACAGGATAAACAAACACCTGCGGCGATCGCACCTTTATTTAATCTAGATTTTTCCCCACATCATTCACAATGGTTATTCACGCAACTAAATTATTTAGATCATCCCGAAGATTATCCTGTAAGTGGTAATTGCCCTCAAATATCATTGGTTGAGGAAGTATCAACCCAAAATTGTGACTGTTTGACAGGGATTTTCCAACGTATGGATCAGCAGAATTACCAAATCCTAGTGACTGAACCATCTGCGTATCAGGGTCAGACTTGGAAACTAGTAACTTTGCGATCGCACATAGATGAACAGCTACAAATTGCTGTACATAAACAATTGATTACTGTGTGGGGAAAGCTCAATTTCTCTGGTAATTGGTTATTAGTTGATCAATTAAAAAGGTAAGAACTGAAGCAGAACTGAGCCAACACTACCAACAAAATCAAAGAAACTGGGTTTACCTGTAGTCACATTTTCTTTATAAGGCGTTTGCAGTTCTTTGATAAAGGCTTGGGCTGTTTGGGTTCCATCACCATTTTGTTGGGTATTAAATAGCTTTTCGGCAATTTGGGCATCTGCGAAAGCACCTTGGCGGTCAAATAATTGGTATTTAGCGATACCCCGTGCTAAGTAAGCACCTGCGTATTCTGGTTTAGCGGCGATCGCTTGACTAAAGTAACTAATTGCTTGTTGGTGATTGCCTCTCTGCCCTTCTGCTATGCCCCAAGCATAAAACTCTTCTGGGGTAGCAACTTGTAATGGGATACCAATAGCACCTTGAAAATTAGCTCCTTGGAGGTAAGCCTTGGTAAATTCCGCATTTCCTAAATAAGTGTTTCTTAAATCTGCACCGTTAAGATTCGCCCCATTGAATTTCGCCTCTGTTAAGTTAGCGCCAAACAAGCCTGCACCCGCTAAGTTTGCACCACGTAAATCAGCACCAACTAAATTAGCGCGACTAAGATTCGCACCAGTGAGATTTGCACCACTTAAATTTGCCCCAGATAAATCAGCTAAAACTAAACCTGCACCAGTCAAATCACAGTTTTGGCATTGTTTTGTGGCTAATAACTGTGTCAAATGTTCGGGATTGGCTGCTTGGGCATTTGAAGCGCCACTAATGGCGGCAACAAATATAATTGTGGCTAAAATTGGGCTTTTCATACTTGGGTGTGGCAATATTTACTGCTCAAAACTCACAATTAGGCTATAAATTTATACTTCAGCCTATGATATGAAGAGTTTGACCAATTTGCCCTCAGTAAGATGCCTAGATGAGTTAATGAATTTGCATAACAGCAAAATCTCCAGGCTGGTAAAAATCTATTTTTTGACTTGTATTGCTGGGTGCTGACCAACCTATCTCTGCAATTAAGCGCAAAACTAAAGTTAAAAGAGTTGCAAGTAAGAGTTTTTCTAGCATAACCCCCTCCCCCACATCCACCACACAATAATTGAAACTTATACTTACAGTAAGTATAAGTTATGATTACCCCAAAGGCTATGTTAGACTTACTTAATATTCAATGATTTATATCTGGTTTTTGTGTGATCAAGGTCACTGCTGAAGATAGGAGAGCAGGTAACAGGGGATAGAATTGGTTAGGACTTACGCAAAAAACCTCTTAAACTCTTATTTCTCCGCGAACTCTGCGTCTCTGTGGTTCGATTTTCCTTGGACTGTGCGTAAGTCCTATTGGTATAAGGATGAAGGGAGACTGGGAAGGTTTTTATAGACTACGTATTGATAAAATCAGAATTATTTTTACAGTTACTGTTGATTCGGGTGAAATTGAAATTTATACCATTGGTATGAGAGGAGATGTATATAAATAATGATTTTTAGGGCAGATTAAATATATATAGCAATCTTAAATCATTCGTAAACTAAAAGATCCCCGACTTCTTCAAGAAGTCGGGGATCTGAGGCTCACGATTTTCACAAATCAAATAGGATTGCTATATTATTTAAGCTTCTTACGCCAGTAAAACAATAAAGATATGCTATTAATTTTCATACAAAGTTCCATCTTTTCTTGTAAAAATTCGCTCACCATTTACACCTGCTTTGGCAATTAAATCATCGTCTGGATAGTAACCTTCATCATCCGGTGTTCTATCGCCAACTTCTAAATAAATTACTATTGTCTCAGAGCGATTTACTAGGTGATGTCCGTTTTCTTCGCCAGCAGGAAAACCTGCCATCATTCCTGGTGTGAGAATTTGTTCTCCTTCATTGGTGACTAAGGTTGCTTCACCTTCAATAATATAAATAAATTCATCTTGCCGAGTATGCCAATGTCTTAAGGAAGAACAACTTCCTGGTGCTAGGGTGACTAAATTCACCCCATAATTTTTTAATCCGGCGGCATTTCCTAATGCTTTTTTAACTCTCCCAGCAACGATATGTTGGAATTTTTCTGGGTAAATTGAAGTTGTGCGGCTAGGAACATTATCTGGATTGATAATCATGTTATTTATCCTGATGAGAGTGGTGATATCGATACATTAAGTTGAGATTACCAACTTCTGTTGTGAAACCCCAACGTTGATAAAATGGCATCATTTCTGGCAAGCAGTAAAGTGCAATTTGTTCGACTTGATGTAATTGGGGATGGTGGACAATTGCATCCATTAACTTAGCACCAAGCCCTTTGTTTCTGTAGGTTGACTTAATGATGACATCGTAAATGGTGGCTCGATAAACAAAGTCAGTGAGAACCCGTGTAAAGCCAATGAGTTCTGCATTATTATCTATCAATCCTAAAACAATATCTGAATGTTTGAGCATTTTGACAACATCTGGATATTCCCGTCTCTGACTCCAAAATTCTTTTTGATATAACTCTACTAATTGATGAATTTGCTTTTCTGTGAGGGTGTCAACAAATTTATAAGTCATGGGAAAATTATCTTTAATCAGGAAAGGGTTTACGGGCGATAAATGCCACATTTCCTTTTGGTAAATAGAAATTACCATAATTGCGCGTTGTTTGGACGCGAAAGCCAATTTTACGTAAGTCTGTGGCTATTTGTGTGGCTCGGTATAACTGCACATGATGAATTTCTTCATCGCGTCTATAGTATTGTCCGACTTGGCGAAAAGTGATGATGCGGCGGGTTAATATATTTTGCGATCGCAATTCTTCTTTCTCAACTAATACAACCCAGTCTTTTCCTTCGGTAAAATTTTTCGCTTTATTACCAACGGCGATTTGTCCCGCTTCTACAATATCAAAAATTAAAACCCCACCAGGAACTAAAGCTTGATATATGCGCTGCAATAGCTGAATCAGGTTTTGGCGGTTGTTGTCAGCATCAAACAAGTAACTCAAGCATTCACTAATGGAAGTAACAGCGTGACATGGGGGAATGGCAATTTTAAAGACAGAACCAACATAAAATTTTGCCTGGGGTACTCTTTTTTGGGCGATCGCAATCATCGATTCTGAAATATCAACCCCTAATACCCGATAATTAGACTTGACCAGTTCATTTGCCCATAACCCGCTTCCGCAGCCCAAGTCTACGACTAAACCTGAGTTAATGTTGTTTTGCCGGAAAATTTCTAAAATACCGGGGGCTGATTTGAGCGCATAATCCCGAAAACCCTCATCATGGATAAAGGCGAGGTCTTCTTTATACCATTCACTCATATAGCGACCTGAGTTTCAGCAATTTATTTTATCTAAATTGTTGATTAGAGTAATGCCTTGATGGCATTGACTAATATTTGATTTTGCTCATCTGTACCAATGGTGATGCGGAGTTTATCTAAGAGTCCTGGGTGGGGAAAGTAGCGGATGAGAATTTGTTGTTCTTTGAGTTTTTGATAGAGATATGCGGCGTTTTGTTGGGGTGGCTGGACGAGTAAAAAATTGGTGTGCGACTCCCAAACCTGGAAGCCTAATTGTTGAAATTCTTTGGTAAGTTGGATGCGAGATGCTTTAATTTTGGCTACGCAAGCATTTTTATAAGCTTGGTCGGTGATGGCGGCTGTGGCAACTGTACAGGCGATCGCATCAATGTTATAACTATCCTTAACTTTAAATAATCCCTGCAATAACTTGGGTTGAGCAATCCCAAAACCCAAGCGCAAACCCGCCAAGGAGTAACCTTTAGATAAGGTGCGGATAATTATCACATTCTCATACTTCTTGACCAAATCTAAAGCATCAGCTTCGGCAAAATCGACGTAAGCTTCATCAATGACTAACACCCCAGATAACTGACTGGCGAGTTTTTCTAAGTCTGCGCTAGGGACAACATGACCAGAAGGACTGTTTGGTGAAGCAATAAATGTTACAGCCCCATCCACGGCAATTAATTCCGCAACAGGTAATTGATAGCCTTCACTGTAAGGAATTTCCACCACATCTGCCGCCTGCATCTCTGTGAGTGTACGATACAAAACATAAGTCGGTGTCGGATAAACTACCTTCCGTCCCGGTTCCGTACAGGCTCGCATCACGACATTTAAAATCTCATCACTGCCATTACCAACAATAATCCAATCACTCGGCACTCCTAAAACTTGACTAGCAGCGTGGCGAAACTGGTCGCCAAAAGGTTCTGGGTAACGCCGCAACCACTCACCATCAATATTTTGTAGTGCAGCTAAAGCAGTTGGTGAGGGGGGGTAGGGATTTTCGTTACTGTTGAGTTTAATTACTTGGCTACCACGTTTCGGCTGTTCACCAGGAATGTAACTAGCCATTGCATCAACATTGGCGCGGAAGAAATTGGTCATAGTTGCGAGGAAGGTGACAGAGCAGAAATTGGTAGATAAGTATTTTATAGCAGTCCTAGTTGATATGTGAACAACAAAGACAAGGGAGACAAGGTAGACAAGGGAGAGAGATATTTATAAACCATTTAGGATTGCTATAGCTTGTGAATGAGTGTCGAAACTAGAGAAATGAGGATTTTCTCTCGATTAATGAGTCTTTCTGCTCTAAACAACAAGATCCCCGACTTTTTAAAAAAGTCGGGGAGCTAAAACCCTATCACCTACTTATCCTTTAATCTGCGTTGAGAAACTCCAAATATCCATTACTCAGTTCTTTCACCGCCAAGTCATAAAATTGCTTACCATGTTCTGGTGTGGCTAAGGCGGGATTTGAACCCATACGCCCATCGGGGTAACGGTTGCGGAAGTCGGCGGCGCTATAAATATTGTGTCCCCGCGCAACTTCTGGAGAAAGGGGTGCTTGCTTAATGGCTTCGGGATAAACATATTGAGTCACGGCTACTTCACTGGGGGTAGCATGAGAACCTTCTTGATCGGCGTATAATTGTTTAGCTAACTCAAATACAGATTTACACATAAACCAGTTAGCTACTTGGCATTGCACTTGATGAGCGTGGGAAATTTGTAAATCTTCTAGGTAAGCATAAGTTTCTGAAAAAGCCGCTTTGAGGGTAGCAATATTACCACCGTGACCATTAATAAAGTAGAACTTTTTAAAACCAACTTTGACTAAACTGGTTACATAGTCTCGCACGACTTGAATTAAAGTGCTAGGACGGAGACTAATTGTACCGGGAAAGGCGGTGTGGTGTAATGCCATCCCCACATTGATTGTAGGGCCGACGATCGCCCCAGTCACATCACCCACACCACGAGCGATCGCTTCTGCACAAATCGCATCAGTCCCAATTAACCCCGTCGGCCCATGTTGTTCTGTAGAACCAATGGGGAAAATTATCCCCTGAGATTGCTGTAAATACGCTTCAACTTCTTGCCAAGTACTTAAATGCAGTAACATTCTTAATCTACGTCCTCGTGATAATTGCTGTGGCTGTCTAATTTCTCGACTGGATAATTTAGGACTTACGCAAAAACTCTCTGAAACTCTGATTCCTCCGTGTCCTCTGTAGTTCGATATTCATTATTTGCTAATTACAGCTTGGCATAAAAATAGCGACTGTCACCAGCGAAAATCTAGTTAACAAGCTTGTTTAGTAAGCTTCCAGGCGACAAATTTTTAAAGTATTAGCTCTACCAATTTTGCCTAGAAAAAGTTATTTACAGATACTCTTGTCTTTTCAGATGATTCTGCGATCGCAGTCTTGCTTTTCAATCTCTAAGAGAGATTAGTTGAAGTTTAGACCATTATCGACTTTTAACTAGCTTTGTAGCAACCGATGATGATTCTTAAGCAGAGATATTTATTCACAAAGATATATTGACAAAACTATTTACTTTTAATATGAAGTAGGAGAAATTTTGCCAGAAGCGCGTATCGAATTAATTTCTGGCTCAAGGTGTGCTTTAGTTGTGGCTATAGGATTTGTTAAATAATCTAATAAAGAAAGCTTTTGCATATCTGGCACATAACACACTTCGATTCAGTTCGCGGACATTGCACGCAAATTAATTTTTTAATTGAATTAGGTAGTGTTTATCATTTGGAACGCATTATTTAAGATTTTTCGTGCCTACTTACTTAAATTAGGCAATGTTCAAAAGTTACGAGAAAGCTTGATAGTCATAGATAAAAATAAATTAACATCATTGGTAATCTCAATTTTTTCTCTCAGTAAACGCATGTTAAGCTAACATGAAGAAAACAAAAAAGATTTTCTAAATATAAAACAAAAATAGCTGTAAATAATGCAGGGAGGACATTGCAGAATAAAATTCTAATACAAAAAATGAGGAAAATTTAAAACAAAATTATCTTTTTAATAAAGATGTCTTAGTATCTTTATTAAAAAAACTCATAGTTGTTTTGAACAACTTGAACAGATTGATAGATTTGCATACTGCTCATACGCTTCACGTAAACAATATGGTTCTTTAGTACATAACTTAGTGCGCTTTAGCATACTATTTACTTAAGAACCAACACTATCTATTGCTTGGGAAAACAACAGAAAAAATCACCTGTATTCCCAGATTAAATATCTACCACTGCAATATCTATAGCCCCATACATAAAAAATGTTTGCGATGATTATCGCATTATTTTTTATGCAGAATAAAGCTTGCCCATTGGTTATTTTTGTCTCACAATAGGAGGAAGATATGTTTCTAACAAGACGATTATTCTCAGGCGCTTTGGCATTATCTTTAATGAGTTGGACTATTTATCCATACAAAAGTTTAGCTTATTCCCAATTATCTACAGAGTCTTCAAAACAATCGTCCACTCAAAGTATTAGCCTACTAGATTCTCTTCTAAACCCTTATAAATGCCCTACGAAATTAAGAGTTATTAACGCTGCGGTGGGTACTGCTTCACCAGTTGATGTCATTGTCAACGGTAAAAAAGTTTTAGAGGATGTAGATTTTCGTCAAGCTAGTAAATATGTCAATGTAACACCAGGAAATCTTCACGTACTTTTTGTGCGATCTGATAATTTCAGTACAATTGCTTCTAGAACATTTACAGGAGCGCCTAATAGTGCTTACACAGTAGCGATAACAGGAACACTACCAGGCCCCTCCGGTCAACCATTATTTAATCAATCACCCTTTGTGATTCCAGAGGATTTAACACAGCCTAATCCTGGTAAATTTAAAGGACGTTGGTATCGCTTTTCCGAAACTAGTGCTGTGATAGATTTCCGTATTAGCAAATCCTCTAGCCCAACTGTGGATGAAACTCGTATCACAGACCTGATACCCAAAACTGCTATTGCTTACCCAGAACTTACGGCTGGTACATATAACTTCAATCCAGTTCTACCTGATCAATTTGCCCCATTGATCAATAATGCCTTCAACCCACCAATCGCAGTAGAAGTTGCGAATCAAGCAGTCCCGGCCGGAGTCATTTTTGATGTAATTGCTACAGGTAATGCTTTAGGTCAAACACCTAACTCTCTGACACTCACAACTGCTTCAACACAAGTAGCGCCTCCTGATGCTAATGGGTGTACTCAGATTGTGCCGTAAGCAATATCAACAGTGCTTAACTGAAAGTTATTGCTTCAGAAATCATTGAGGATTACTATAATAATCCTCGATGATTTCTGAATCTATTTGTGTTTCAGTTAAGAGAATAGTAGGTTGGGTGTAGCGATAGCGTAACCCAACATTCACGCATACTCTGTTGGGTTCCGTTCCTCCACCCAACCTACACCAGAATTGCTTTTTAGTCTTAACTGAACTGTATTGCTATAGGAATCATATTTGATTTGGGAAAAAAATCAGTACACTCAGATCAGGCTTCTTTCCTACTCCCGACTCCCCATTCCCTATTCCCTAACTACACAAATAAATTCAGAAATCAAACCGGATTCCTATATATATTCAGGACTTATGTAAGTGTCACAATTTGGTGGTTGGTGCGTGACGCTATAAATATTATGGCTACGTTCAAATCTTCTCGCTGCGTCACACACCCTACAGAACTCAACCGAAAAACGCTGTACCTATTAATCAAGCGGGGTTATTTTTATTTTCAACTATTTCCCTGACTCGATAAATAGGTCTTCCTTGGGATTCATGGTAAGTACGCATTAACAATTCTGCTAACAGACCAAAGCAAAACAGTTGTACACCAGTTACTAATAATAAAACTGCCAAAATTAACAACGGGCGATTACCAATCATTTCACCCAATGCAAACTTGACAAAGGTCAAATAAATTCCTATTCCCACACCCAAAACCATCGAAATCAAACCCAACAACCCAAAAACGTGCATTGGGCGGGTGAGGAATTTTTTCATAAACAAAATAGTTAACAAATCCATCAACACGCGAAAAGTCCGGGAAATGCCGTACTTACTCCGACCAAATCGCCTGGCGTGGTGACGTACAGGCATTTCGGTGATTCTTGCCCCTTCAATATATGCCAATGCTGGTAAAAATCGGTGCAGTTCTCCATAGAGATTCATATCTGCTACCAATTCTGCACGATAGGCTTTGAGGGAACAGCCATAGTCATGAATATAAACGCTAGTAGTGCGACGAATCAGCCAGTTAGCAATTTTAGAAGGAAGTAAACGATTAACTGCGCCATCTTGCCGTTTTTGCCGCCAACCACTGACTAAATCGTAGCCTTCATCCAATTTAGCCAATAACATCGGGATATCAGCCGGATCATTTTGCAAGTCAGCATCTAAAGTGACAATTGCTTGACCCACTGCATAGTTAAATCCAGCAGACATGGCGGCGGTTTGTCCGTAATTGCGCCGCAGAATTACCGCTTTTAAATCACTGCGAATTTGCGCTTGTTGTTTGAGAAATTCCGCCGAACCATCTGTAGAACCATCATCAACACAGATGATTTCATAACTAATTTGACGATCAGATAAACTAGATGCGATCGCCTCTAATAAATGTGGTAAGCTCTCTACCTCATCACGCACCGGGACTACCACCGACACCGCAGGTACATTGGCAGAAATCACCCCATTTTCCTCACGCATTCTCTCTGGAATCAACCCACTCCTCATAAACTTTCTGCGTCCTCAACGTCTCTGTGGTTCGTAACTTTGCACAACTCGGCCAGCACCGCGTAGTTGCTGATAATATGACCGACTCACCGCATCTCCCTGTTCCGAGAGAACATCAATCCCTATACCATTGCGTCCTTGTGCTTTGCCTGAACTATGAATATAAGCACCATCACCTAAATACAGTCCGACATGGGTGGCTTTTTCTGGTGTGCCGAAAAATACCAAATCTCCTGGTTCTAATTCCGTTAACTTGACTACTTGGACAAAAGCTTCTTGCTGATAAGCGTCTCTTGGTAGCCAAATTCCCACCGAGACAAACGCCGCCTGCATCAAGCCAGAACAGTCATAATTTGGCCCCACTGTCCCACCCCAAAGATACTCATTAGATTGCTCCATAGCTTTTTGGGTGAAAGCAATCACCTGGGGAAGTAATTTTTTAATTTCAGTTTCCGCCCATGTTGTAGCTTCATACTGTACAGTAGCAGGTTGTAATAAACCCAAATCTGCCAACGACATCCAGCCTGGATAATCATCCTCACATAAATACACCTCTACTGCTTGCCCTTGATGATTTGATGTTACCTGTAAATGTCGCCCAACAGCAGCTTGAGTTGCCAGACGCTGACACTCAGGAGAATCATATAAGTTGAGGTTAGCGAGACATTGATATTCAGAGGCGGTCAAATTGAGGATTTGGGATTCTGAATTAGAGAGCATTATTCGATGGTTTTCTTTAGAAAAGACGAGCAACTAGAAAATTTGGGTAATGGCATTTTAGAAGCAACTTGGGCAACATTTCCGACATTAGCCCAAAATCAAATTGCTTTGACTTGGATTGTCTATGATCCACCAGCACCTGTAAATACTGGTGGTGCTTTAACTCCCAATGCCTTTTGGAATCACCCAGTCCGTGGTTTTACTTATCGCGGTGTAGAACGGATTTATCCCGCGAGTGTGGTTAAGTTATTTTACTTGGTAGCTGTAAATGAATGGTTAGAAAAAGGCATGATCCAAACCTCGAAGGAATTGGAGCGAGCCTTGGGCGATATGATAATTGATTCTAGTAATGATGCCACAAGTTTAGTTGTAGATATTTTGACTGGTACTACTTCCGGGCCAGAGTTACCACCAGGGCCGTTTGAAACTTGGAAGCAACAACGCCATATTGTTAACCGTTACTACCAATCTTTGGGTTGGGAAGAAATGGAGACGATAAATGTTTGTCAAAAAACTTGGGGTGATGGCCCTTATGGACGGGAACGCGCTTTTTATGGGGAGATGTTTGATAATCGCAATATGTTGACGACCCATGCGATCGCCCGTTTACTACATAGTATCGTTGGTGGGGTCGCAGTTGCGAGTGGGCGATCGCAAGCCATGATGAATCTACTCAAACGCAGTACCAACCCCGAAGATTTACCTAAAGATGTTGAAGAAGACCAAATCACAGGCTTTATTGGTGGTGGTTTACCGCAAAATGCTCAAATTTGGTCAAAAGCAGGTTGGACAAGTCAGGTTCGTCACGATGCAGCGTATATCGAAATACCTGAGCAACGTCCTTATTTACTGGTGGTGTTTACTGAAGGTAAAGCCAACGCCAAAAGCCGCGAAATTCTCCCCTTTGTCTCGAAACTAATTGCCGAAGCCATTAGCAATCTTTAAAGTTTCTAGCAGCCCTAACAACCATCCACTCCCAACTCCCTCAAAATTGATTTTTTCATATTTCCCATTCACCACCTACGTCCTTCTCAGGATGTAGAAAATGAATTTGTGAGTTAAAGTCTAGCCACTACCAAATTTTGCGGAGTATAACCGTAAAATTCAGGATTTTGACAGCAATATTCTGTTAGGAGTGAATGTGAAAACTATGTTTCTGCGTAAAGGTTTTGTTTTGTTACCGGGGTTAGTGACTTTTGCTGTCTTGAGTTGCGTTTTTTCTGCTCACGCCCAGACAGTAGACAAAGCAAATACTCAGCAGTTGATGGATTCTTCTATTACTACTAATCCCGTCCTCACACCGATTCCGGGAACAGTCGCCACCTCATCCACGGCTTTAATTCCTCAACCTGTTGAACCTACTACTCAACCTTCAAATGTTCCAGAAATTGCTCAATCAGATGTTGTGAATGTCGGTAGACGGACTCGCGGCGGCAGAAGTTACATTGGTGTTGGCGCTAATATTGGCTTAAGTGGGGGCGAGACATCTTTAGGTGATGGTAATTTTGCCGTGCTGAGTAAGGTGGGATTTACAAACGCTTTTTCTATCAGACCTTCAGCCATATTTGGTGACAACACCACTATTTTGATTCCCGTCACCTACGACTTTTCCTTGCAACAAGACGAATTTACTGAGCCTTTACCTATCGCTCCCTATGTGGGAGTTGGTGCAGCTATTAACACTGGTGATAATTCACAAGTTGCTTTCTTAGTATCTGGCGGTATCGACGTACCCCTCAACGCCCAATTTACCGCCACAGCATCCGTAAACGCCGGATTTTTTGATCAAATTGATGTGGGTTTGTTGGTAGGCGTTGGTTACAATTTCAACGGTTTTTAGAAAATAGGGGCTAGTCCGTTGAATTTGATGAGATTTACCCATTTTTTATTTCTACAGTTTTGGAATGAGTAATGAGTAATGAGTAAAAGGTTGGGCTGAAGGAAGTGAAACACTCAACCCAGCCTTGTATCTTAAATTCTCGACCAAACTAGCCCCTAACCTCTTCTTACTTAGGTGTAACTTTGTCAATTACGGTGATTTTACCGTCATCTCCTACAGCCCAAACATCATACACACCAAGGACATCGCCATTTTCGTCCACATCTACGTTACCGCTTGCACCTTGGTAGTTGATCGTTTTACCTTCTTTGAGTAACTTTAACCCTTCACAAACATCAGTCACTTCTGTACCAGAGCCAGCCGCAACTTCCCGAATTTTACTGGAAATGCCCACACCTGTGTTTTCTTTGGCGGCTTGTGCTGCTAAGACTAGCAATGCAGCTGCATCCCAGGCTTGGGGTGCGTACTCTCCTGGTGAACCACCTTTTTTCTCTTTCCACAACTTGTTAAAGGCTTCTAAGGCTTTACCATCAGAACCCGGTACTGTCCCTAATGCCCCGGTTAAGATAAATTTGCCATCGCTACCTTTACCCACTTGTTCCGGGAAGGTAGGGGATTTCACGCCATCGGTGAGTAGAACCTGGACTCCTTTGGTCAAACCTTGTTGATAGGCAGCTTTTAACAAAAGACTACCTGTTTCAGCGTAAAGTACAGCGACTACTGCATCTGGCTTACCAGCAAACGCCGCAGCCGCTTCAGTATCAAAGGTTTGGGCTTTGGGGTCGTAACGCACTGGGTTATTTTTGTTAATTACTGTACCGCCTAATTTTTCAAAAGTTTCGACAAAAGCTTTTTCAAAACCCACACCGTAATCGTTGTTAATTACAACTGTGGAAACACGTTTAAAACCTTTTTTGTTAGCTAACTGGGCTAATGCTAATGCTTGGTAAGTATCTGGGGGTGCAGTCCGCGCCCAAAAGCCTTTAAATTCGCCTTTTTTCGCTTTCTCCGTAAATACGGGACTGGTGCTACCAGGAGAGATCAACATGACGTTATTCGGTACAGCAACGGAAACTGCTGCTGTGGAAACACTACTCGCAAAGGAACCAACTACACCAGCTACTTTATCTAGTGTTGCTAGTTTGGTCATCCCAGCCGCACCGGCTTTGGGGTCTGTTTGGTCGTCGACTTGTACGAGGGTGACGTTTTTACCATTGACTCCGCCACAGGCGTTAACGGTATCAACTAGCAATGGTACAGAGCCTACCATCTGCTGTCCAATGGAAGCTAAGTCACCTGTTGTTGGTAATAGAGTGCCAATTTTTAACCCGTCATTACTGCTGGTGGTAGTTGAGTTAGCAGTTGGGCTGGCAGTACTAGTGCTATTGTTGGTGTTGGCATTGTCGCAAGCTGCCATCAAAAAGCCTGTGGCTATGGTAGCTACACTCAAGGCTAGGGCTGTAGTAATTCTTGGCATAATTTACTTTCACTCCTCTGAAATGCGGGAGCCTGAAAGTAAGATTCAAACTATGTTTCAGATAGCTCAATCTCAACAGACTCCAAATGTTAAATAATAACATCCACCGTGAGGAGTATCTGTATTAATGCCGACATTAATATTAATATTTGTTTAATATTTAGCAGTACTGAGTGCAATTTACTGCCGAAAAACGGAGAGGGAGGGATTCGAACCCTCGGTACGGAGTTGCCTGCCGTACAACAGATTAGCAATCTGCCGCTTTCGACCACTCAGCCACCTCTCCAGGGTCACGAATATTTATGATAGCAGATTTTTTGGGAAAGTCAAACAATTTTTAGAAGGCAGTGTTTCGACTACCTTCTGCCTTACCTTAACGATAAATACTCACGCCAATTACTTACAGCACTTGCGATCGCATCCAAGCCAAGGGTAAGGTGCGGAATTTTTTCAATTGCGACACAAAAGCCCGTTGGCTGAACACATCATAATCATTGCGTTCAATGGCATCCAAAATCTGTCCGTAGAGCATGGAAGCTGCCCACACTGGCCAACGAGCATCGGGTGACAGATGACTAATACCTTGTTCGGCTTTGGTATAGAATTGCCTCGCCCGGTCAATTTGAAATTGCATTAAGGCTCGCCACCGGTCATCGACTACACCTTGAAAGAATTCTGGCTCGGTGTAGTTGAATCGCGCTAAGTCTTCTAGGGGTATGTATATGCGTCCGCGTCGGGTATCTTCCCCCACATCCCGCAGAATGTTGGTGAGTTGATTGGCAATGCCGAGGGCGATCGCTTCTTCTGTGGGAATATACTGTGGTTTTTTCTGATTCCAAGGTGCCGTATTAGCTTCAGTATCTACACCCATAATGGCTGTTGACATTAACCCCACAGTCCCAGCCACACGATAACAGTAGAGGTATAATTCCTCAAATGTTTCGTAGCGGCTGCGGTATAAGTCCATACGCTGGCCGGCAATCATATCCCGAAAGGGCTGAATGTCGAGGGGAAAGTTTTGCAAACTATCCACCAAAGCGACATCGTAATTTTCCTGTGGGTGTCCTGCAAAAATCGATTCTAGTTGCTGCTCCCATAGGTCTAGGGTTTCTGGGGTGGTGATGGCAGATGCAGGCCCATCTACTAATTCGTCTGTACGGCGACACCAAGCGTAAATTGCCCAAACGGCTTGACGCTTTGCCGGACTCATCAGCAAAGTACCAAGGTAAAAGGTTTTGGCATACTTGGCTGTAAGTTGCCGACAAAGTTTATATGACTCGTCTACAGAGACCAGCGTTTTCATGCGCGGGGGGGAATCAGGCAGTTGCAGCATTCGTTGCAGGCGGTCGGGTTAGCGTTTGTAAGTTTGAGGCACTGGCCTCTGGCAGCGATTCACAAATCGCCTGCGCTGTTAGCTTACCAGAAAGTACGGCCCCTTCCATACTGCCTAGATAGCGTTGCATGGTGTAACTCCCACTCAAAAAGAAATTGGCGATGGGCGTTTTTTGGGGCGGACGGTACTGTTGACGACCAGGAGTCGCTTTGTAAACTGAACGCGGCGTTTTCACTACATGAGATTTCAACAGTTTTGCTGGATTTTCTTTCCCAAAGTGGTCGGGGAAGAGTTTTTCCAACTCAGTCATAGTTGCAGCCACAATTTCCTCGTCAGATTTGCTCACCCAATCTTTCGCTGGAGCTAGAACTAATTCCAGCATTGAGCGATCAGGGTTAGCATATTCTCGACAAGTGTTGCTCATATCAGCATAAACGCTGAGGAGGGGCGATCGCGAGAAAAGTAGGTGATCAATGTCTGTTAATTTCCGATCAAACCATAAATGAAGGTTAACTACTGGTACGCCTTCTAAGCCTTCTAGCTTTTGAAAGAATTCCATTTGCTGCCAAGGTTCAGGCAACATCACTTTTAACGGATCAACCGACATGGCTGATACGTAAAAGTCTGCCGTTACCACTTCATCGGGTTCGCCATTTAACCCACGCAGCAAAAATTCTTTAACTGTGCCATCAGGGTGAAGCACAATTTCTTTGAGGGGGGCATTGAGCCGCACTTGGCCACCACGTTCGGTAATGTAATCAACGATGGGTTGACACAATCTTTCGGTGGGCGAACCATCCAAAAAGGCGATTTTGGAGCCGTATCGCTCTTGCAAGAAACGATTGAGGGCTGTTAATAAAATTGTTGAAGAAACTTCATCAGGGTTAATAAAAGTGAGGGCTTTAGAAGCAGCAATAAACACGTCACTTGCTACTCGTTCACCAACGCCTTGTCTTTTCAGCCATTCAGAAAAGCTGTACTTGTCCATCTCCTCAACATACTTTTGACCCCGGACAATGGCTGGCAGCAGGCCAATAGCAAACCTAATCTTCTGCTCCCAAGTCAACATATCGTTGTTACGCAGAATCGAGGCAATGATGTTAAACGGAGATGGAATGTCAGGAACATCAAACCGTGAGAGTGTTCCGGGCTTTTCTGGTTGATTAAAAATTAGTGTATGTTCTTTCCATTGGAGGCGGTCTTCAATGCCTAATTCCTTGAGCAATTGCAGCATATTGGGGTATGCCCCAAAGAAGGCGTGTAACCCGGTTTCGTACCAGTCGCCGTCAGAGTCTTTCCATGCCGCTACTAGGCCACCCAATACGTCCCGACGCTCTAAGACAATGGGAGTGTGACCTGCGTCTACAAGATATTTCGCGCAGGAAAGTCCTGCTAGACCAGCACCCGCGATCGCTACTCGCATTTCAACCTACTGTTGTTCAATATTTCTTAATGGTTTTGTCGTTCTCATTATACGTTGCAATCCGTTACATTTGGCAGTAATTGTGCGGTTGCTTGGGGAAAAAGTTCTATTAAGAGGTGACAGGTTATAGGTTAGAGGTTACAGATTACAGGAAAAATTTGTATAACACTTTATTGCGAAGGCAAATTTTTATACAAAACTTTTTTAGAAAAATAGGTAAAAAATTATGTCAATTTCACGAGAGCTAGAATTATTTGGAAATCACGTAATTTTGGGGGTTTCCGGTACAACATTGAGTGATGATGATAAGCGGGCGCTGGGTGAATTAAAACCAGTGGGAGTCATATTTTTTGGGAAAAACTTTATAGATGGCGTTGCTTATGAGGTTTGGTTAGAAAGTTTTCAAGAACTCATCGACCAAATTCGAGAATATGCGGAACGTGATTCGATGTTCATGACTTTAGATCATGAAGGCGGGCGTGTGGTTCGCACACCTTTACCTATTACGAGATTTCCTTATGCTTCACTGTTGCGATCGCAAGCCAGGGAAGTAGCAAAAGCCACAGCCAGAGAGTTGAAATCACTGGGAATTAATGTCTCTTGGTCGCCTGTGGCGGATGTTTATTCTAATCCTCTCAACCCGGTAATTGGGGCGCGTGCTTTTGGCAACACACCAGAAACCGCAGCTCAGTATGCGTTGGAATATTATCTAGGGTTGCAAGAGTCTGGTATTTTAGGATGTGCCAAGCATTTTCCGGGACATGGAGACACAAGCACCGATTCTCATGTTGAGTTACCAGTGCTGAATTTAACTGTACAAGATTTGCGCGATCGGGAACTGATACCTTTCAAAGCCTTGATTGCAGCGCAAATTCCCTTAATTATGACAACTCACATTCTGTTTCCTCAAATTGACCCAGATGTGCCAGGAACTATCTCACAACCAATTCTGAAAAATATTTTACGAGAAGAACTAGGGTTTGAGGGTGTTGTCGTATCCGATGATTTGGATATGAAAGCAATTTCCGATATGTTTACCCAAAGCGGTACTGTTGCACGCGCCTTTAACGCTGGGTGTGACTTGTTTATTTTGTCGCGGAATATCAATTCATCGTCTTTGGAACGTACTTATTATATGGCGAAAGATTTTGCTGATGCTCTCAGTCAAGGTAGCTTGCAGCAAGAGGTAGTGAAAGCCGCTAGACAGAGAATTGAAAATTTGTTAGCCCAAACACCACAATACATTGTTCATGCTTTGGATAAAGCTACATTACTACGACACGCAGAATTAGCGATCGCTTGCACTTTTTAATAGAACAAGCCATAAGCAAGGATATGGTGTGCATCAACACTTTAAACTAGGTTGCATTGCCAAATTTTCATTACATGACCAGATTCATTCATGACCAATTCGCTAAAGACTACCTTGAAGAATTACTCACCCCTTATGGCGAAGTTCAAGCAGCACGACGAGTTGCAGGCGAAGTTAGAGAAATTGACGTTTATTTCATTCCCACCCAACCAAGCAACATCTCAGAAACCCTTGGTTTATTGGGACAATTTGCCACGACTCCGGCGTTGTTTGAACCGTTTCGGAATCCTGCGGCGGCTACAGAAATCTGTGATTGTCTTTTAAAATTATTAGAGGTACGTGGCGATTTACAACGGCAAGCAAATCGAAACAACACCCGCATTCTAGAATCTGAGTTACCAAAATTATGGATTCTGACACCAACAGCATCAGCATCACTCCTCTCAGGATTTGGTGCTAACCCGAAAGCTGATTTTCTGCCCGGTGTTTACTTCATGGCAGACTACCTACGTACAGCCATAGTCGCAATTCATCAGTTACCTATTATCCCTGAAACCTTATGGCTGAGAATCATTGGTAGAGGAAACGTGCAGAAACAAGCCATTGATGAACTAGAAGCACTTTCTCCTGATAACCCATTCCGAAAAGCAGCATTAGAATTACTGTACAACTTGCAACAAAATTTACAATTTACGCAAAATCCAGACGAAGAAGATAGGGAGTTAGTTATGCGGTTAGCACCACTTTATCAACAAGATAGAGAACAAGCGATACAAGAAGGTGAGGCAAGAGGAATTCAAACAGGAATTCAAACAGGAATTCAG
Source organism: Aulosira sp. FACHB-615 (assembly GCF_014698045.1). Taxonomy (GTDB): domain Bacteria; phylum Cyanobacteriota; class Cyanobacteriia; order Cyanobacteriales; family Nostocaceae; genus Nostoc_B. The sequence goes on along the minus strand of NZ_JACJSE010000006.1, from coordinate 222,590 downwards.
CAAGGTGAACGCTTAGTTGTGGAGAATTTGCTGAAGGTTCGCTTTGGTGAATTAGATAATCAACTACAAGCAATTATTGAACCTTTATTAGCTTTATCACCGGAAGAATTTACTCCTTTGCTGTTGCAGTTATCGCGGGAAGAATTAATTGCTAGGTTTTGTTAGGTTATACTAGATAAGGCACATAAATTTACTTTTAAACGCAGCGAAAAGTTGCGTGCGGGGGTTCCCCCCGTTGAGCAAACTTTTCAAGACAGAGGCTCGCGGAAGTAAACACAAAGATAGGCTGAGTCTCTTTTCAATTTTTTGCCAACTCTGAAATATAGTTTCAAAAATTACGAATTACGAATTACGAATTAAAAATTATTTTCACATGACATCATCTCTATTTGCTGCTGAACGACTTTTATTCACTCCTACTACTCCTGACACTAATGCGATACCCTTAATTTTTGCCTTTCCTAATGAGTACAGTGTGGGTATTACTAGCCTTGGTTATCAGATAGTTTGGGCAACTTTGGCAATGCGCGATGATGTGCAGGTGAGTCGTCTATTTACTGATATACATGAACAACTTCCGAGACAACCAGAAATTGTGGGATTTTCGATTTCGTGGGAATTAGATTATGTAAACATTTTAAATTTACTTGAATCTCTAGATATTCCAATTCGGGCAAAGTTACGAAATGATGCTCATCCGCTAATTTTTGGTGGTGGCCCAGTTCTCACGGCTAATCCTGAACCTTTTGCCGCTTTTTTTGATATCATCTTGTTAGGAGATGGGGAAAATCTGCTGGGTAATTTTATTGAAGCTTACAAAGAAGTTAGACAAGCTCCTAGACAAATTCAGCTTCAAAGATTGGCTCAAGTACCAGGAATTTATATTCCGAGTTTGTATGAAGTGGAATATTACACACCAGATGGTGAGGTAAAGTCAATTCAGCCAATTGATGCGGATGTGCCGACAATTGTGCAGAAGCAGACTTATCGCGGAAATATTCTCTCAGCTTCTACAGTAGTTACTGAAAAAGCTGCTTGGGAAAATATTTACATGGTGGAGGTGGTGAGAAGTTGTCCGGAAATGTGCCGATTTTGTTTGGCAAGTTATCTAACACTACCATTTAGAACTGCTAGTTTGGAAGGTTCATTAATTCCCGCAATTGAGAGAGGTTTAAAAGTTACAAATCGCCTGGGATTATTGGGTGCTTCTGTAACACAACATCCAGAGTTTGAGGAGTTATTAAATTATATTAGTCAGCCAAAATATGATGATGTGCGATTGAGTATTGCTTCGGTGAGAACTAATACGGTAACGGTACAGTTGGCGGAGACTTTAGCAAAACGAGACACGCGATCGCTTACCATAGCTGTAGAAAGTGGTTCTGATCAACTGCGGCAAATCATCAACAAAAAGCTGCAAAATGATGAAATTATCCAAGCGGCGATAAATGCCAAAGCTGGCGGACTCTCAAGCTTAAAACTCTACGGGATGGTGGGTATTCCTGGGGAAGAGGCGGACGATTTAGACGCAACTGTGGCGATGATGCGGAGTATGAAAAAAGCCGCGCCTGGACTGCGGTTAAGCTTTGGTTGTAGTACCTTTGTCCCGAAATCCCATACACCGTTTCAATGGTTTGGGGTAAACCGTCAAGCAGAGAAGCGGTTGCAGCTTTTACAAAAACAACTCAAACCCCAGGGGATTGATTTTCGTCCTGAAAGTTATAACTGGTCTATCATACAAGCTTTGTTGTCGCGGGGCGATCGCAGATTATCCCAACTTCTCGAACTCACCCGTGATTTTGGCGACTCCTTGGGTAGTTATAAACGCGCCTTCAAGCAACTTAAAGGACAAATCCCCGATTTAGATTTCTACGTCCATAGTACTTGGTCAACATCCCAAGTCTTGCCTTGGAGCCACTTGCAAGGGCCGCTACCGCAGTCTACACTACTAAAGCACTTGGATGAGGCGACAAGTCATTTCCGTTCAGCCTCTAAAGAACTACAACCGTTAAATTCGTAGTCAAAATTTGAATGCAAACCACTGCTGAGTATTACTGCGCCTTTTGCGGCGAACCAAACTTAACCTTTATTGACTTGAGTGCGGGGGGACAACAATCTTATGTTGAAGATTGTCAAGTTTGCTGTAACCCCAATATTTTGTATATCCGGGTTGATGAAGACACCTTAGATATCGAAATCGATACCGAATACGACGAAGGCTGATATATTTTGGATTTTAGATTTAGAATCGCTGTGTATCCCTTGGGTGTATTAATACCATCTGTCACCATCATTTTTTCTTGGTATGAGTTTTAGGTTTTGCTGTTCATGCTGCACTTCAACCATTCATCTGTAATTAATGCGCCAATAGAAGTAGTTTGGCAATTTCACGAAAGACCAGATATCCTACAAATGCTAACTCCACCTTGGCAACCAGTCCAAGTAGTCCGGCGGGAGGGAGGACTGCAAATAGGTGCTATTACAGAGTTTCGTTTGTTTTTGGGTTTAGTACCTTTAACTTGGTTAGCGCGTCACACCCAATGCGAACCATATCACCTATTTGTCGATGAACAAATATCTGGCCCCTTTGAAACTTGGGTACATCGTCATGAATTTCAGTCAGAAGATGGCAAAACCAAGCTAACAGATGCAATTTCCTACTCTATGCCAGGGGGAGATACCGTTGAATTTATCAGTGGTTGGCTAGTCCAAAGTCAACTAGAAGCGATGTTTCGCTACCGCCATTATGTAACGAAGCGTGAATGTGAAGGTAAAGGCGGCAACTGGTGGTAAAAATAGGGATTAGAGGCTAGAGTTAGTTTTCTCGTAATTTACGAAGTTTCTGCCAAAATCAGTCAACTGGTAGAAGCACAATCTATCTTATAAGAGAGGTTAAATCTTTCTAGATTGTTAATGATAGTAGCAAGACATTCAAATAAACTATCACTGACTTTTTAGGTAAAACAATGTTGGGAACATTTCTTATCACTCTAGCTACAGCACTCAGCTTACTAATTGTTGATTTAGTTGTACCTGGTGTTAATATTGCTAACTTTCCTTCGGCGTTAATTGCTGCTGTTGTCATTGGCTTACTCAATAGTTCTGTCAAGCCAGTTCTTTCTACCCTATCTTTACCATTAAACCTGTTAACCTTTGGCGCATTTTCCCTGGTTGTGAACGGTATTTGTTTCACATTAGCCGCATTTTTAGTACCTGGGTTTAGCGCACATGGAATCCTCGCGTTTATTCTCGGCCCAGTTGTTTTATCTTTAGCTAACACCTTCATTGGTAATTACTTTGCTGAAAGAAACTTGTCTTTAACAGGCAACACTTCAAAAACAGGTGAATTACCTCAAGGTAATCCTCAGCAATAGTAGAAATTCGGCTGCAACAATCATCCAGAATTAACATAATTCCTGAGACAGAGTTTGTCATCAAGTTAATTCTACACAATATGAGTTAATCAATTTGAAACAGTAACAATAAACCCATGAAAATATTGCGCTTTTTACTTGCTATTTTCTTGCCTCCTTTAGGCGTTTTTCTGACAGTTGGCGTTGGCCCGACTTTGGTAATTAATATTCTGCTGACTTTGCTTGGTTGGCTTCCTGGTAGTATTCATGCACTGTGGATAGTGGCTAAGAGAGAAGAAGCATTAAATAGCGGCACTTACTAATTAGGCAAGAAAATCTACATCTTTCCATCGAACAAACCTCTCTAAATAAGGACAATCAATTAAGGGTAGACTATAAAAATCTACCCTTTTTATTATGTTTTTCTGAATATGTAGAGAGCTACAGCGACTTAAGTTTAGTATGGTATTGATTGCATATCCGATTATGAAATATAGCGTTTCTTATTCTAGTGAAGTACAAGCAAGAATAATTAACCGCAGATGAACGCAGATGGACGCAGATAAATTTGTACATCAGCAAACTAGGAAAGGCTATATAATTAGATGCTATGCAAGCAAGCATAGTAAAGTTTTATGCAGAATATATGCCCCAGTCAAGTACTAAGATTTCGCTTGCAGAGTTTCTTGCTCAACCTCAAATAGAAGCTTCTCCTGCATTGGAACTAATTGATGGGTGAGTTGTCCAAAAAATAATGCCAACCTTATTTCATTCCAGGCTACAACGTAACCTAGTAAATTATATTAACGATCGCACCGATCAATTTGAAGCTGTGCAGAAGCTACGTTGTATTGTACCGCCTTACTCACCAGTACCAGATATTGTGATTATTGCAGGCGATCGCCTGAGTGATGCAGATGGCCCATTTAATGGAGCGCCAGATTGGTTAATTGAAATTCGCTCACCAGACCAAAGCACTTTAGACTTACAAAATAAGATTCTCCACTGTCTTAGTAATGGAACCCAACTGGCTTGGTTAATCGACTTGGCTCGTCAGCAAATATGGGTTTGGCAAGGAGATGACTTACCGATAATTTTTGCAAGCGGAGATTTTCTCCCCAGTTTGGGTATTCTCCCGGAAATTACAGTTGATGCTGTTATGGCGATGACTAGGGGAAGATAGCTTTTGTATGAAGTACTTTGTTAACTAAATTGTACTTGCTCAGAACCCCGACTTCTTGAAGAAGTCGGGGTTATTATGATATGAGTATCTAGTACAGATCAGCGTAAATAAACAGACCATCGGGAATTGCTAAAAGGCTTGTGATATCGTTATTATTTCTTTTTCCTTTTGCCTTGTTGTACTAGTTTTTATCTGCTGGTTCCTTGTCTTTAAACAAATCAGCAGTTGCGAGGAGTAACTCGCGTAAGGTTTGTTTGATTTGAAATTCTTTTTTGGCGATGGCTGTACCAGCTTCACCTAGTTTATCTTCTAACTGCGATCGCTTCTGTGATACCTGGGTCGCTAAAACTTCCGCTTGGGGACGAGCTTGGTCATACCAATTTTTGGCATCATTGAGATGATTTTGAATTTCTTCCGAACGGCCGCCATAACGTGCTGCTAAATTCGCGCGGACAATGGCTAATTGTGCTTGTAATTGAGCGTAACGTTTTCTTAGTAACGACACTTCATCACTATTTTTGATAGCATTCACAGCCGAGTCAATTACATTTTTAGTATCAGCAGTATTTTGTTTACCTGTTTCCTCAATCTCGGCTAATATCACATCTACATCTTGCTGAAGTTTTTCTTCTTCACTATCTAACTGAGCCTGTAATCTTTGCAGTTCTGACTGAGTGTGAATAATAGTTTCGTGTCTTTTGTGGTTCGCACCTTCCAAAGCACCTTCAATAGAAGCTGTCACTTCTTCTTTAATTTCAGTTCCTCTTTCTTGCAGAGTTTCAATCACAGCCGCAACCGCATCTTTAACCAGTCCCCGTAATTCGGTTGAACCTTCTTTCAACTCAGCCGCAACTTGCGAAACTGCTGATTTGACAATTTCTCTAACTCTTTCAGTCCGTAACTGACCAGTTTCTTTAACTTGTCTCAAGTCAGTTTGAATTTGTTCTTTGACATTTTTAACCATTTTCAACTCGTGTATTTAGCTAATTTGGATAAATTTATTTAGTTTAGTCATCTCCGACATCTTAATTTTGACGTATTCTATTGGGAATAGACACTTCCTTTAGATAGAAAATGACAAATTATCAGTTTGTATCTGTGGTTTTATTGACACAGCAAATATGGGGTATCGCTATGCACATAATTATGAGAAGATAAAATTTGAGATTACAGTCACTCTCAAGCAATGATGACCACCAAAGCACAAATTAAGATAATGAGAATTAATCTGCTCAAAATGATGCAGCTATTAAGTTTAATTATCTTGTTATTGACAACTACTTTTACCTTGCCTGCAAATGCCAGCGACACAGCAAACGGCGCACAAATATTTAGCCTGCATTGTGCTGGTTGCCATATTAACGGCAGTAACATTATCAGACGCGGAAAAAATTTAAAAAAGCAAGCCCTCAAGAAATATAATATGGATTCTATAGAGGCAATTACATCTATTGTCACCAATGGCAAAAGTAATATGTCTGCTTATAAAGACCGCCTGAGCGAGCAAGAAATTCACGATGTTGCGGTTTATGTTCTAGAACAAGCAGCCAAAGATTGGCGTTAGATAATTATCAATTCAATTATATGAATCATATTTGTCCTACTCCCTACTCCCTACTTCCGACTCCCAGCCTTTACAGATAATTCAAAAATCAAATCGGATTACTATATATGGTGCTACTACCTACAGAAAGTCGTCTGCAACTCACTCCTGATTTAAATATTTGTCGGATATTAAATGGAATGTGGCAAGTATCTGGCGCACATGGACATATTCAACCACAAGCAGCTATACAAGCTATGTTTCAATATCTGGATGCAGGTTTTACTACCTGGGATTTAGCTGATCATTATGGCCCGGCTGAAGATTTTATTGGGGAATTTCGCCATCAACTAATTGCAACTAGAGGGAAAGAAGCTTTAGCTAACTTACAGGCTTTCACAAAATGGGTTCCTCGTCCGCGAAAAATTACGAAAAAAGTCGTTGAAGAAAATATTAATATTTCCTTGCGGAGAATGAGAGTTGAATCTTTAGATTTAATGCAATTTCACTGGTGGGAATATAATGATAAAAATTATCTAGATGCCCTGATATTTATGACAGAATTGCAAACTGAGGGCAAAATAAAGCACTTGGCTTTGACAAATTTTGATACAAAACACCTGCAAATTATTGTCAATGCAGGAATTAAAATTGTTTCTAATCAAGTGCAGTTTTCTTTAGTTGACCGCCGTCCAGAAGTGGCAATGGTGGAATTTTGTCAGGAACATAACATTAAACTGTTAACTTACGGGACAGTTTGTGGCGGTTTCTTATCAGAGAAATATTTAGGTCAGCCAGAACCACGAAACTTTGATTTAGGTACAGCCAGCTTACGTAAATACAAAAATATGATTGATGCTTGGGGTGGTTGGCAATTATTTCAAGAATTGCTGGTGACGCTGAAAGAAATTGCTGATAAGTATGGTGTCAGTATTGCGAATGTTGCTGTACGTTACATTTTAGATAAACCAGCAGTGGGAGGTGTGATTGTTGGCGCAAGACTGGGTGTATCGGAACATATCGAAAATAATGCCAAAGTATTTGGTTTTAGTTTAAATCAGGAAGATTGCGATCGCATCGAGCAAGTCTCGCAAAAATCCCGCGATTTATATAAAATAATTGGCGATTGTGGCGATGAATATCGAAGATAATTCGTAGTTATTTACTGTAGCTAGTACGTCAAAGCGATATCTGAAAATCTGATGTATGAAAAGTATCCTTACTCCTGGAAATTTGCGGAAAGTGCATCACATTGCTCTCAATGTCAAAGATATGCAAGCTTCGCGTCACTTTTACGGTAAGATTTTGGGCTTACATGAATTGACGGGTAAGCAAGTCCCCGCAACACTGGTGGAACTTGTCGCGGAAGGGAAAGTTGCCAACTTTGTGACCCCCGATGGTGTAATTTTAGATTTATTTTGGACACCGGATCTCAATCCACCCCATCCAGACCCAGAACAGAGTTTTACAAGAGCGTATCATCTGGCGTTTGATATTGATCCGCGATTATTTGAGACGGCACTAGCGGTTTTAGAGGAGAATAAAGTAGCGATCGCACATGGGCCAGTTACTCGTCCTACAGGTAAAGGTGTCTACTTTTATGACCCTGACGGATTTATGATTGAAATTCGTTGCGATCCTCAACCTGAAAATAAAGTGCTGAGTTATGAGTACTGAGTCCTAAGTCTTTTTCTAAACCGGATTTCTCTTTTCCCTTTATTTCATATATGTCTCATATTTGATTGCTGAAAAAAATACTCTTTCCTACTCCCTACTCCCTATTCCCTACTCCCAGCCTTTACAGATAATTTCAACAATCAAACCGAATTACTATCACAATGCAGATATTTCAAGTCATCGAAGCAGCACTCACAAAATCACCCATTCCCCACGAACCATACAAGCAATCACTCAAAGCTTGGGCGATGTATTGCTTGCGTGATAGAGGTTTCAAAGTTGTTTATGCTCAAAATGCTGATTTTGCCATTGAACCGAAAGGCGGAGATAAACTCTATTTTAAAGTTACCAATAATGCCGATGATGTAGATAATTCCTGCGCTTGGATAGTTTGGGATAGTGTCGCTAAAACCGCCAGCTTGATTCCACCATCATCTTGATGAGGTTGACAAGGGAACAGGGAACAGGGAAGTATTTTTCCACACCACTTGAAACCCATGATTCTCAAAGGGTTTAGTAAGGGTTTTTGTTCATTTAGGGATTTGCGGGTTAATAGGGTTGCAACCAGACGGGTTTCGACACTTCTCCTACCGGAGACGCTACGCGAACGACAAGCTCAGTGCATCGCTTCGCTCAACCCTCGACCCTTGAGAGTTGAGCGAAGTCGAAACTCGGTTTACTGGTACTTTATTTTTATGCAAGTCCCTTACACCCTTACACCCTCACCGTAACCCAAAGCTAAAAGTTCTAAAATCACGCCATTAGTCCAACCGAAACCTATTTCATTGGAACTGTAACCAAAGCAAATTTCGTCGGAAACTTGAGCAGAGCATCGCTCAACGTCATATTTTTCGACGAAGAAACCAAATCTGGTAAATTCTTTCATCGCCATAGTGAGGAATTTATCAGCAATCTCCTTGGCTTCGGTATGATATCCATAGCGGCGCAGTCCCAGGACAGCAATTAATGTGAGGGGAGACCAGCCAAAAGGCGCGTCCCATTGATTTCCGGTGACATGAGAACTGGTAAAAATTCCCCCTGGCGCGGCGAATGTTGGTAGATTTTGGACAATTCTTGCAGCTTGTGTGGGTGAAGCAAGTCCTGTCCAGAGAGGATAAAAGGTGGTAGCAAATTCATAATGACGACGATCGCCACTGGGGAAATGATAGTCTAGGTAAAGTCCTGTGTCTTCATCCCACAAGTGTTGATTGATACGCTCACGGCGGAGACTGGCGCGATCGCTCCATTGTTGTCCAAGTTCGGGATTACCTAAAATCTCGTGAATCTGCGCTAAGTCTTGCTCTATTTGATACAGCAAACTATTTAAACAAACAGGCGCATAGTGGATGATATCAACGCTGAAAGGGCCAAAGCGGTTGGAAATATCAAACCCAGACTCACGCATAGAGCGATCGCCTTTGTAAAATAAGTCTGTGAGTTCGTCTTTTTCGCGGTCATAATACAAACTCACATCATAATCATCAATCTCAAATTTTTGATAATATTCCTTGACCCGTTCGTAGTGGCTGCGTCCGGCTTCGTCCAGTTCCGAAAACACAACTTCAGGTGCTGGCCCTTCTCCTAAAGCAAAATATCGAGATAAGCCTGTGGTCAGATTCAAATGTGGCGGTACTACCCAGTAATAATAAAACTGTTCTAATAAGGGCAAGGTTGATTTTAACCATGCTATGTCTTGGGTATGTTGAAACAACGCCAGCACCATCAAACTGAGGACAGGGGGTTGCGATCGCGTCAGCATATAGGTACGGTTGGCATTGAGGATAGTGCCGTAATGCTGCACTTGATAAAGTAATTGATCAACTTGACTTTGGGCTAATTCCCATTCTTCATCTCGCAGCAAGCCCAGCAAAATAAAATAGCTGTCCCAGCCATACATCTCGTTAAAACGTCCACCAGGAACAACATAAGCGCCGGGGAGATATAACAAGCCGTGTTCTTGAATATCTGCAACTTCGTTGGGTAAGGTACGAATTTCGATTTGCTGCATTTCGGTTGCAGATAGCGATCGCTCTAACACAGCCTTGACTGTATTACAGTCTTCTTGGGGAGATATGTAAACTAGCCACGGGGTATTAGGTGGGTGTTCTAGTTTGGTGTCTTGGACTGATTCTAGTAAGTGTTGATGGGAACGGGTGAGGGTTTTCCAGGTTTGTTTGATGTAGATGCGGACGGCTTGTATTGGTGGGCTGGTGAGTTGTTTGGTCATATTTATTTCACGCAGAGACGCATACTTCGACTTCGCTCAGTAACCAGAGGCGCGGAGAGGAATTAAGAGGGATTTTATTTGTATATTTAGAGATTGCTTTAACCTCTTGTGGGGTGGGCATCTTGCCCGCCACTGTTGTATTAATCACTCCGCAATTAGTAAGGCTACGGGGAAGTGGGAAAGGGCTTGAGAGATGGGGAGAGTATCTCCGGTTTGTAGAGTTTGGTGGGTAAGGAGGTTTTGCCAAGTTTTGGCGGGGAGTTTTAGGTGTGTATCTTGCCATACTGACTCGCCTAGTGGGGGTTGTCCGAGTTGGGTGAGGCTGGTGAGGAAACGGGGGACAATGGCGATCGCGGTTTGCTTGTTATGTTGTCGGGCAAAGGCGATGATATGGTTGGCGTGAGTTCCGTGGACTTGTAGAGGTTGATATTCGCCGTTTTGGAATAAGGAAAGATATTGTGTTCTGGCTTTGAGTGCTTGCAGTGTTAAAAACAGTTTGATTCTACCGTCGATTTTCTGAGTTAGTAGTTCGGGAATAAAGCTGAGAATATCGGTTTTGATTTGTGCTTGGATGGTACTCAAATAACTACGTCGTAATTCAAAATCTACGGGACGGCGGTTATCGGGATCAACTAAGCTGAAATCCCACAGTTCTGTTCCTTGGTAGAAGTCGGGAACTCCAGGCGCAGTAATTTTGAGAAGGGTTTGGGAAAGAGAATTAAATATGCCATATTCGGCAATTTTTTGTTGAAAGGGACGGAAGTTATCTAAAAATTCCCGTGATAAGTTGGGGTCAAGTATTTTCTGTACAAAGGTGGTACAAGCTGCTTCATACTCGTTATCGGGGCGTAACCATGCGGTGTGAACTTTTGCTTCCCGGATGGCTTTAATCATGTATTCTTGCACTCGTTCCACGAAGGAGGCTTGTTCATGTTCTGCAAAGGGAAACGCGCCAACTAGGGTTTGATAGAGGAAGTATTCATCGTTGCGATCAACTAAGCTACGATGTGATTGATTGATTTCACTCCAATGATTTACCTGTTGTTCCCACTCTTGAGGAATTTCTGACAACACATTTAACCTCGCTCTCACATCTTCGCCGCGCTTGGTATCATGGGTGGCGGTGGCGTTCATGGTATGCGGCCAGTTCTGTTGGTGTTGTTGGTTAAAGTTATGAAATTGCTCAATAGTAATACCAAAATGACTGGGGTTTCCGCCGACTTCATTCAGGGAAATTAGACGGTTGTAAACATATAAAGTAGTATCTTCCACACCTTTAGCCATGAGTGGCCCAGTGTACTGCTGCATCCGCAAGACAAAATAAATCCACTGTTCTTTTTCTGTTTGGCTGAGAGATTCATCAAACTGCAACAGCAAGACTTTTTCTAAAAAGTTCATTTCATGTTGCAACAGAGGTACTTGTTTTCTCGCTGTGTTAATTACTTGTTGAATACAAGCTTTATCTGTGTCGGAAATTGCATCGGGAGTGATATAAGTACGGTAGATAGGGAATAATGTGAGAAGTTCTGCGATCGCTCGTTTCAAACCATTCAATGTAAAATCATTGCCATAGCGATATTTGCTGGCAATATTCTTCAGCAAACTAGCTAAATTATCCACATCACCCGCTAGATTTTTCTCTAATATCAGATGCTTTTTCTCTTTAACCAGTGATGGATAATTGACCCTTGCACCGATAAATGAATGGTAAATTTTATTAAAAGCTGCTTGATTTTGTGCTTGACAAAATACATCATTGACATAATTCAAAAAGTCATATCCCGAAGTACCTTGAATCTGCCAATTATTTGGTAAATCTTCTGTAAGTTCTAAAATCTTTTCCACTGTAATATAAACATCACCCATTTTTTCGCGCAGTCTTTCTAAATACTGCGTTGGGTTGTATAGTCCATCAATGTGGTCAATTCTTAAGCCAGTGAATACACCGTCCTCTACCAGCTTATGAATTAAACTATGAGTGTTGTTAAACACTCGCATTTCTTCAACTTTCACCGAGATAAGTTCGTTAACAGTAAAGAAACGGCGATAGTTCATTTCTTCCGCGCCAACTTTCCAGAAGGCGAGACGATAAAACTGGTCGTTGAGTAAGTCATCGAGTAAGTTAAAACTTTCAGAATTACCTGGTTCGCCATTGAAAATTTTCAGGTTTTCGTCAATAAATCCCCGGATATCATCATTAGTGCTGTAGAGTTCCCAAATCAAACCTTTGATAAAAGCAATTTGGTCTTGACGCTGTTTACCTGTAACTTCTGAAGGCACACTTTTGAGAATGTAGAGAACACCTAAAAGTTTAATAAAATCAGGATGATTTCTCCCCAGTGTGCGGGTGAGTTTACCAAGATTGTAAGTCAGAAATTTGCTATAAGACTCTAACCGCAATGGTAATTTTAAGCTGTAATAGTTAACAGTTAAACCATTCTGCTCGTATTGGAGTTGAATATCTCCCTTTTCTAAGGCTTCGCCATAAAAATCTCCTAACAATGGTGCAAGAATGCGCTCTTGGCTATTAGCAAAAGGCGAGTTCCAACAAACATCAAAATAATCGGTATAACTAGAATCTGCACCATGTTCCAACACATCCATTAAATAGAGATTTTCGCTACTATACGCCATGTGGTTAGGCACAATATCTTGTAGCCAACCCATCCCCAAAGCTTGTAATTCTGCCACTAAAGCCGAAAAATCTGACTGAGTGCCTAATTGCGGATTTAACAGTGCAGCATCCACCACATCATAACCATGTGTACTCCCAGTCCTCGCCTTAAAAATTGGCGAAGCATACAAATCAGAAATACCTAAATCTGATAAATAAGATGCGATCGCTCTAGCATCATCAAAGCCAAACTGGGGTGTAAACTGAATTCTATAAGTTACTTTTGGGATTCGCATAATATTGTTACTTGTATATAAATAGGTTGAAAAAGAGGTTCAGGGGAAAACACTCTGCGCCCCTCCGCGTTGACTTCACGTAACTCTGCGTTAAAAAACCTCATATAGCAGCCCTAAATAATTTGTGAAATTTTCTTTCTTTTCCTTCCTTTCCTTCTTTGTGTCCTACCCTTCGGGAAGCCGCTATCGCGTCTATGCGTCCTTTGCGGTTCGTTAAAAAGAATACTTTTTCACGACTCATTTAGGATTGCTATACAAAACTAAACTCATAGCCGCCAACACAACCTCATCCCCCACCGCGAGTTTGTCAGCAGCTTGAGAACCTTCACCAGACCATACAGCATCGGCTGAGTCTAATAACTTCCGCGCACTTTGCTGAATTGGTAAACTCACCGCCACCGATGACGAATTAAAATTCATCGCAAATACCACCTCACCCGACTCACACCAACGCCGCACAACAACTAATTTTTTGTCTTCATCACTAGTTGCTGCTATACTGTCGCGGTCAAAATTCAACAACGCGCGATGAGTTTGGCGTAAATTAATTAACTGACGATACCAATTCCATAAAACCTTGTGTTGTCCTTGGTGACGCAATTCCCAGTTAAGTTTACACCGCAGAAATGTCTGTGCAGATTCGGGATCTGGTGGATCTTCTGCATAGTGGAACGCCTCAAACTCTTGCTTACGTCCAGCACGCACAGCTTGAATCAATTCAGGGTCGGAGTGGCTGACAAAATAGATAAAGGGTGCTGTTTCGCCATATTCTTCACCCATGAATAGTAACGGTAAGTAGGGTGACAACAATACAGCACCAGCCGCTAATTTCAAACCAGCAAAGGAAATTCGCTCAGATAAGCGTTCCCCCTTCATTTGATTACCAATTTGGTCGTGATTTTGAATACAGACTGAAAACTGAGATAATGGGCGATCGCGGCAAGATATCCCATGAAAACGCTTACGGTGGGGTGCATACCGCCAATCGTAGACAAAAGTATCTTGGTAAGCTTTAGCTAAATCGGCACACTTACCGAAATCTTGATAATACCCTTGGCGATCGCCTGTTAACAATGTATGTAATGCGTGGTGAAAATCATCACTCCACTGTGCATCAATTCCATATCCTCCCAATTCTGGCGGACGTACAATTTGCGGGTTATTCAAGTCACTTTCTGCAATTAAATAACGTTTCCATGTCCCCCCTTGGCAAAAGTTATGCACAGTTTCCGCCAATTCCCCTAAAAAATGCTTTGCACCCAAATCATAAATTGCTTGAATTGCATCCAGCCGCAAAGCATCTATATGAAAATCTCCCAACCAATACAAAGCATTTTGAATAAAATAATTTCGCACACCTTGGCTATAAGCATCATCGAAATTCATCGCGTTGCCCCAAGGTGTCTTATAAGTTTTAGTAAAATAGGGCGCAAACTGACCCATATAATTACCTTCTGGGCCAAAGTGGTTATAAACCACATCTAGCACTACAGCAATACCCTGTTCGTGACAAGCATTTACAAATTGCTTGAAATCGGCGGGACTACCGTAGGAATTTTGTACCGCATACAGATAAACGCCATCATATCCCCAATTGCGATATGCCAAATCAGGCTGAATATGATCATCGCCCGGAAATTGGGCAATGGGCATAATTTCAATCGCGTTAATTCCTAACTCCCGTAGTTCTGGTAAACGGGGAATAATCGCAGCAAAGGTTCCTTCCGGTGTGAATGTCCCGACATGGAGTTCATAAAAAATCATCGATTCTAAGGGAATACCCGTCCAGGTTGTATCTGTCCACTCAAAATGATGATCTACAACCACAGAAGCACCGTGAACTCCTTGGGGTTGAAACTGCGAAGCCGGGTCAGCAAAAGCTTCTTGCTCATTTAATTGATATCGATACAATGTACCCGGATACACATCATTGACTTTTACTTGCCAGTATCCCTCTGCTTGCGGTTTTAGCGGAATTAACTGCGACTCTGGCGTTAAAATCTCTACCGCAACGCTGTTTAAGGTGGGAGACCAAACAATAAACTCACACTCGCCGTTACCTAAGTAGTGAGCGCCAATTTTCACACAGCATCCTCCGCTTAAATGATGTTCTGAATCAGTGTTTGACAACTGTAAATGTCATCAAGTCAACATTTTTCAGTTATCTGTCAGATAGCATCATGATATTTTTCTCAGTTATTTCACTAGTGCCAAAAGATATATTTGGTAGTCAGCATTTGGAAATAAAAAGACCATCCTCTGGTGAGATGTCAGTTTAAATCTGATCTCAAATGACACTTTCTCAGAAGGGTATCAATCCGATTGTTTCTGTTTATCTAATTTTTCTTGTACCGCATCCCTACAAAATTGTGCTGGGTCGGGTTGTGCTTTCACTGCATCTTTCATGTCTTTACTTGCACGAAAGCTGATTTGCTCTGTTAAGGGTTCCTCACCTTTTCTTTGTCCTGGTTCTAAATTTTCAGGTGTTCCTCTAGGATTCGGCATTTATGTAGAAACGTAAATATAAATTGAATCGATTGAAACCAATCGATTAGAGTTTTAATCAGTGGTTACTTAACCCTGGAAAAGTTGTTAACCACTGATACCACTCGTAAAAATGGTTTTTATTGTTGGTTTAGTTGTGTTTACTTGCCTTTCTCAGCTAACAGCTTGTCAATTAATTCCTGTTGCTGTCGTAACTGTTCTTCAAGTTGCTCT
The DNA here is from genome assembly GCF_014698045.1 of Aulosira sp. FACHB-615. Classification (GTDB taxonomy): domain Bacteria; phylum Cyanobacteriota; class Cyanobacteriia; order Cyanobacteriales; family Nostocaceae; genus Nostoc_B. The sequence goes on along the minus strand of NZ_JACJSE010000006.1, from coordinate 206,979 downwards.
ATTTTCGATAATTGCTGTGTTTGTGGACTAGCTGGTAATTCTGGGTTAATTAGAATTGCTCTGTCAGTTATATCTTGATAGTGTTTTTGGCTGACTGCTTCACCATGACCACACCAAGCACTTACTATTTTTTCATCCCTGCCTAAATCGAATATTTGGTGTGTGATGAATGTATGTCGTGTGTTATAGGGTGATAAATACTTAGTTAGTTTACCTTGCTCTATCAATTTATCTATAACTGGCTTCCAATGTTCTGAAGTAAAAATATTTCCACGTATGATTTTTTTGGTTTTGGTTTTAAATACAGTTTCATTTGCTTCCCCTTGAGGAATTGATTTTATTAGGTTCCATAGTTCCCCATCTTTAGGCATAGGGAAAATTCTAATTAATTCTTTATCCCCTTTGGATGTTTTTGTATGATAAAACTTTTTAGTTACTCTATCGTATGTTCTACGAATGTATACACATTCTTTCTCCCAATTAATATCACACCATAAAAAAGCAATTGCTTCACCCGTTCTACATCCTGTAAGAAATTTAAATTTAGTAAAATCATGCCAGTGAAATTTTTTAGGGTGATTTTTGAAAGCTTCTAAAATTGTTTGTACGTCATGCCAAGTATAAGCTTTCGATTTATCTAGTACATCATCATCGGTTTCTGTGTTAACCTCTGTCTGTTTTTTTCCCTTTGCACCTAAAACCTTAATATCATCTGCTAATCCATCGTAGGGATTAAAACTTACAGATTTGTTTTTTATTGCCAATTGATAGGCTTTAGATAAATTAGAAAGTAAAATTTTAACTCTATTTAAGCTTCTATTCTCAACTAACCAATTTCTAATCTTGATTGCATCCTCTGACTTAGTAGCTTCAATTGCTGATTTAATAAAACTTGAGTATTGATGGCAATACATATTAACGAAATGACTTTCTTTCATTCCTAGTTTTATGTATTCTAAATACCTATCCCAGACTTCAAGTAGTGATAACTCTGGCTTAGGTGGTAATTCATCACTAGTTTTGATCCCTCCATCCACTAACCTAAGCCTTGCCTGTAATCCGTATTCCTTTAAAATTGCCTGATAACGTACCTCATTAAAGTTACCGTTGCCGTCGTCAAGCTTTCCCTTCTCAAGCTCTAACTGTAGCCGACGTTGTAATTTATCTGCCTTAGCTTCCCATCCCTCAACATTAGAAATACCAGTACCTTTTTTGACTTGTTTACCATCCGCGAAATAGTTACGAGGAAAGCAAGCCTTGATGCTACCGCTATCCTCACGTACTACTATTTGACCCTTCTTAGTCTTACCAGTCGGTGTTGTGCTGCTATTTACCATAATGCTCAAAAAATGCTCAAATGTGAATGCTCAATTTTAAGGCACTTGGTATTATAAGGTGCTTGAAATAAAAAGACCAGCCTCCCACAGCTGGTCAATGAAATATTTTTCGCGTTGTCTTCTCAATAGAGTTAAAACCCGATTGCGCGTTCCCAAAATGCAACGGGCAACTTTTCTTAACAATATTGTAACAGCCAACACAGTTTTTTCTTAAAAATTCACTAAAAAAAGATAAAGCCCGTTCGGATGGGCTTCCATCTTTGAGAATATTTCAACTAACGCGGAAGGTAGAGGGATTTAGGGGGGCAAGGGGGACAAGGGAGACACGGTGGACAAGGGAGACACGGTGGACAAGGGAGACAAGGGAGAAGAATAACAATTGATAACTCCTGCCTTCTGCCTTCTGCCTCCTTCAATGACTATTGACTAACTGTGGTTTTCCCCAGAGAATGCGCTCTTGTTTATAAATGGCAATTCCCGGTTTGGCTCCTTTTGGTTTGTAGACGTACTTGGGCTGGGTGTAGACTACTGGTACTTGGTCGCTTTGACGAGCGCGGCTGTAGTAGGCGGCGAGGTTGGCTGCATATTGCAAATCATCTGTATCGGGAACAGTACCCGCTTCTAAACGCATGAGAATATGGCTTCCCGGAATTTCTTGGGCGTGGAACCACAAGTCATAATCTCCGGCCACCCGAAAAGTTAATTGGTCATTTTGGCGATTATTGCGACCAATTAAGATTTCCCAACCGTTAGGAGTGCGATAACGACGGAAGTTAGTGATAGCAGTTTCGTTAGTGTTGCGATCGCGGTATTGTGGATCTTCTAAATATTTTTGTCCAATTAACTCATCACGGATTTCTTCTAAAGCTTGCAAATCTTCGGCTGTTTCGTAGTTTTCAATTTGCGCGATCGCAGCTTCTACTTGCTCTAAATAATCAATCTCAGATTGTACTTCTAACAATAGCGGTTCCACTGCCAAACGAGCGCGTTTGAGTTTTTGGTGCTGCTTGTAAAAATTTTGAGCATTCTGCACACCGTTTTTATCAGGCTGAAGTGCGATCGCTACTGGTTCCCCTGTCTCAAAATCAGGTAGAGTGATTTCTTGCATTCCCGCTTGCCAATTTTGCAAGTTAGCCATCAACAAATCTGCTTTTTGGCGATAATCATCAGCTTGATCGGATTGCTGTAACCGAGTTGTAAAGGCTTGGGCTTTGATTTTTAACTTCGTCAGAATATTTTGTAATTTCTGACTCAGTTGATGGCGCAATTGAGCAAATACCTGTTGATTGAGTTGGTCAGTATAATACTTATTCAGTAAGCTTTGAGTATCTTTGACTAGCGCAACCGCACCCCAACCCATCACGGTGTAACCAGTTGCTGTCCAAGCTGGTTGGAATTTACCAACATTTAAAGCTTGTAGCCATTCTTGCCAACATTCAAAGAGTTTTTGCCAATCCTGAGAACTTAGTTGATCAGTAGTTGTTTCTGGTGCAATACTCGCTGCCAACAGCAGAGAATCTACCAGTGATGCACTTAAACCGCTATAACTTTTGATCAGTTGACGCTTAATTGCACCGGGAACTAAACTCACCCTTTCTTGCCAACGTGCTTGAGATTCGCTCAAACTGGGAACCGGGCCTGTGAGTTTGGGGGGAAATTCGTAAAGCTGTCCAGTTTGAATTGGTCGGACACTCGATTGCTGTTCACTAACTTGATGGGCAGCCGTAATGATGAAATTATTGGCATCAGTCAAAATCGCATTACTGTATTTGCCCATAATTTCCACATACAAGTGATATAGGGCAGATTCTCCTGGACGACGGGCAAATTGTAAATCAATCGCCCTCTCCCAAGGTGCGATCGCTTCAATGGCAATTAAAGCCAAGCCGCCCAATTGATGTACTAGTTGCTGGCTAAATGTAAAAGTATCAGGCGATCGCGGCGGCGGATCACCAATACAAATCCGTGCAGCTTGCGGATGCCAAGAAATTTCCAGCCAACCCCGTTGTTTCAGGGTGCGTAATGCGATAGAAATAGTGTAGCGATCGCGCTGATAAACTTGTTCTAAACGCGATGGCAGCCAGTAAGCGCGTAGTTCGCTACAAGCAGAAGTCAGGGTGGTAAAGTCAACTGGTTGCACAACAAATCATTGGCGTTCAAACGTCGATGCTCAGTATATGCTATCTTGTCTAGCTCTGATTGGCATACTATGAAAAAGATAAAATCTTCCACATCCTCCCGCCTTCTCATAGCTACAGTCGTCACTACAGGCGTATTGTCATTAATCACTCCAGTTAATGCTCAACAAACTCCTGAAACTGTAGCTAACGGCATTTACCATCCGCGAGAGGCAGCATTTTTCCGTGAGGGAAGGGACAAATTTGAACGAGAAATAGAATTTTTATCAACAAATAGCATTTCTGCTCCCGAAAACATCCTCAAAATTACTCCAGCAAAAACACCCGTAATTCAGCAACCACCTTTAGATAACCCTGAATCTTTACCAGGTAAAAAAGCTCTACCGTCAAATTAATCACAACCTTATCTACCTGGAAATTATTACAATACGAACAAAATAATTACCAGATTTCTATCCCCGACTTATTAAAAAAGTAGGGGATATTTTTTCATGAATAATTACAACCGAATTTATAACTTTAACTACAATGCCATCTTCCTAGAGATACTAAAATTCTTCCTAAAGTTTGTCTATATTTTGAGCATAATTTTGTTGCTAAAAGGTAGCAAAAGTGAACTAGTAATTTCTAGAGGATTAAAGCATGAGTTTGCTACTTACAACATTCACCCAACACCTAAACCTTTCCCAAGCACAACTAGAATCTATCCTGTCAAAATCACTGAGTGAAGTACTGATTTTGCCAGAATTGCAACAAGAATTAGCGAGTTTAGATATTAAATTGCTCAAAGAAACATTACCTACAGCCGGAGCAGTTTTAGCCCAAGAATTACCACCTTTTTACAATTGGTTAAAAAACGAGTTGGGTGTTAAACGTGTTCCCGACAGTCCAGATCATGCAACTGCGTGGGTAATTGGTTTTGTGAACAATCAAGAAAGTTTAACTCACTTAGTTGAATTACATCGCCCTGTACCACGTCCAGCTTTAGAAGCTTCAGTTCCTCGCCTGATAGGGTTATTTGATGGTGTAGAAAATCCAGTAGTCAGAAAAGAATGGCAAAAAGCGATCGCAGCTTTATGCTTAGTCTTAGTAGTCGATGCTCGTGAAAAAAAGAAAATCTCTCTTGCTGCTTAAAACCTTGAGTCTGTACCCAGGAGTGTCACAAGCCAAAGCAAGCATTGAAGATATGAATACAGGACTTACGCAAAAAACCTCTCAAACTCTCATTCCTGAGTTACATAGCCTCTGCGTAAGTCCTAGTTAATTAGAACTAACAATTACGACGTAGCTGTGTTAATAGAACAACAATCTCATCAACAGCTTGGCGAATTGTACTAGCTGGTTGATCAGATTGATTCACAATAATGCTAAAAACTAATGGTTCATACTGTGGTGAATCTATATATCCTGAGAGAGCAACTACTCCTCTTAAAGTACCTGTTTTAGCTTGTACAATTCCCTCGGCTGATGTGTTGCGAAAGCGATTTTTTAAACTACCACTCACTCCAGCTACAGGTAAAGTCGCACGAAAAACTTTGGCTTCTGGGGATGCTGCGATCGCTTCTAACAATTGTACCAAAGCTTCTGGACTAATTAAATTTTTCCGCGATAAACCAGAACCATCAAATACGCTATAACTGTTGGGTTTAACTCCAAATTGAGTTAAGGTTTCTTGCATAACTTTCAAACCAACATCAGCAGTATTTTGATTTTTGGTTAATTGTTGTTTATGCGCTAAAGTTCTTAATAAAGCCTCGGCAAATAAATTATTACTATTAACATTAGTTTCAGTTAATAAATCAGACAAAGGTGGAGATTCAATTGCAGCAACTTCGCGTTCATTATTACCACCATTAACAATAGATGTTTGCTGCACAGAAATTCCGGTTGCTGCTAAACTTTGGCGAAATTTACGTAAGAAATTTTGTGTAGGATCAAAAACTGCGATCGCAGTAACTTCTGGTGCAGCATTCACAGGTAATTGTCCTTGTAAATACAGCACCGCCCCTTTTAAATCACGCTTAATTTCTACTAACCCTGGTTCATCTTTCTGCACAGTTACAGAATTATTTTCGACTCGCCATTGATATGCTTCTGTAGGATCAGCCCATTTAATTTGTAATGGGTTGCCTACTGTTTGTGGCAACAAAGTTAACACGGCAGCATTTTCATTTAAAATTAAACTATTAACTGGTGCGCCATAATCAGCTTGCACATCTTCCCATTGCCAACTCGGATTTACAACATCTCCTTGAAAGTAACTATCATCAGCAATTAAATTAGTAACTTGAGTAATTCCCTGTTGGCGTAATTGCTTGGCTAATTCTGTTAATTGAGCATTTTTTAAACTCGGATCTCCCCTACCAACAACACGCAAACTACCATCAGCATCTTGATAAACAGAAGTACGAATGCGAAAATCTGCGCCTAATTGTTTTAGTGCTGTGGCTGTAGTTAACAACTTAGTATTAGAAGCAGGAATAAAATATTTCTCCCCATCACGGTTATAAAGAGTTTGGGTAGAAACTAAATTTTTCACTAAAATTCCCCAACGGGCGCGACTAAACAAAGGACGATTAATAGTAGTATCTATCAGTGCGCCTAATTGGGCAGGACAGACTGATTTTGTTGTAGATGTAGGGGAAGCTGGAGTTTGGGCTGTAGCAGCTTGTTGAATAATACCAATGTGCATCCCCAGAAACAGTAGGATTAAACTCAGAGAAACTTTATGTGTTTGGCGATTAATTCTGCTCAACATTGGTTTTAGTATATTCACTCACAAGTATCGTTTATTTATTTAAGCATTGACTTTGGAACGAGTGAATACACCGAAGACAAAATTTACTAATCTCAACCACAATATACTTACTTATTCACACACATCTGCATCCTAAAACTATCAGTGTTATTCCCTACATACGATTTTTTCCTATTCTTTATAGGTACATTTGCTTGTGCCGGTTTTTTAAAATCTCACGTTCTGGCTTACAAATATTTTCTGTTAATTGTTAATGTAATTTTTTATGCTTTTTTTGGCTGGCATTTTCTAGAATTGTTAAGTGCCAATGTTATAACTAATTATTTAATACTTGAAGGTATAAGTACAGGTAAAAATAGACGCTTTTTTCTTGTCTTTGGTATAGTTATTAACTTGGTATATCTAGGCTTCTTTAAATATTATAATTTTTTCATTGATTCCTTACAAGAAGTATTAAATACATTCAAAATTTCCAGTGAGATTCCAATTTTACAAGTTTTAATCCCAGTTGGAATTTCCTTCTACACATTCCGAGTTATTTCTCATTTAATTGACTGCTATAAAAATCAACTTGCTTGTCCCAAGTTTTTAGATTATGCAGTTTATATTACTTACTTTCCACAAATTGCTTCAGGGCCAATAGCTAGAGCAACAGAATTTTATCAACAGTTAAACAGTGAGAAAAAATATAATTATCAGATAGAAAGAGTTATTATTTTGATAATTTCTGGTCTGTTTAAGAAATACACTTTATCGAGTTTTTTATTTAACTTTATCAAAGTACCGTTTCAACTACCAGAACAATACTCAAGTTTCGATTTAATTTTAGCGGCACTAGCTTATTCTTGCTATATATATGTTGATTTTAGTGGTTATTCTGATTTAGCCAATGCTATTTCTAGTTTGTTAGGATTTCCGCCAGTGCTTAATTTTAATATGCCTTACTGCGCTCAAAGTTTGCAGGAGTTTTGGCGTAGATGGCACATTAGTCTTTCAGAATGGTTGCGAGATTATTTATATATTTCCTTGGGAGGAAGCCGTAAGGGGAATTTGAGGAAACATTTTAATTTACTAATGACGATGGTAATTGGTGGTTTTTGGCATGGTGCAGGTGTGAATTTCTTGATTTGGGGATTTTTGCATGGAATTGGTTTGGTTTTTACTCACCTTGTGAAAGATTTGATGAAAAACTTTCATCCCAAAAAGCAATCTGATCAGTCTTTAACTAGCAGCCATATTATTGTTTTTTCACGGAGGAGTCAAACACAATTTTGGTTGAATTGGTGCCGATTTTATTTTCGACAAACTGTATATATATTTAAGCCGATATTTGCCTGTGCTTTGACTTTTAGCTATGTAAGTTTATGTTGGATATTTTTCAATACATCTAACTGGGAAACTGCACTGAAATTTTTACAGCAGATGGTGAATTTCTCCTCAAATTTGGAGTTGCGATCGCAATTTAATCTTTGGCAGTTATATATCACGTTCGCCATCATATTTATGATGAATTTTTATGGAGATAAAATTAGTGTTTATTTACAAAACCTCTTAGCCAAGCGGAATTTCATCATTCAAGCCATACTGACATCTACCTTGCTATATATCGTATTTAGATTAGGGCCAAATACCGTACCGCCATTTGTTTATTTTGGTTTCTAAGTTATTGAAATATTTCTGATAATTATTAATATGATGCAAGACTTAAAGTTTTTAGCTCTTTGTGGTTTAGTTACTTACAGTCTAGTGATGGTGAATGAACCTATCTTTCTGAAAAGTTTAGGTTCTAGCCCCATCGCACCCAGCGAAGTTAAACAAATAGCCCAACAAGTTGAACTAGAAGGACTTAGTAAAGTTGAATCTGATTTTTGGGATAGTATCAAAGAAATTGATGGTAAATCTCAAGCCACAGCACAAGCTACAGAAGTCCCTATAAAACCTGAACCTCAGATTCCAAAAAAACCTGAAACTACTATTCCAACCCCATCAGTTACTAGCCCACCTATCAAGCAAGCAGAACCAGCAAAACGTTTCTTATTGCTGGGTGATTCGATTATGAGTTTTTTGGGAGTTGCATTTGAGAATGATGTCAAAAAATCCGATTATAGCTTGGAAAGTATTAAAGTTTTTTATAAAATCTCCACAGGCTTAAATCGCATCGATTTTTATGATTGGTATTCCCGCACACGCGAACTGATTCAACAAAATAACCCTGATATAATGGTAGTGATTTTTGGTGGTAATGATGACCAGAATATTTTAGATGCTAACAAAAAGTTGTATGCAGAATTAACTCCAGAGTGGGAAAAAGCTTATGAAGAACGTGTCGAAAGATATGCAAAATTACTCGATGAATATCCCGTCAAAAAAGTTTACTGGATAGGTCATCCAATATCGAATGTGGCTAGATATAATAAATTCTTTCCTATTTTTAATCGAATTTATCAAAAAGTCTCAGCCGTTCACCCTAAAATCGAATTTGTTGATTATTGGAATACCTTTGCTGTCAACGGTAAATTTTCGCCTATAGCGGCAGATAGTACAGGGAGAAAAGCAAGAGTTCGGTATAACGATGGCTTACATCCAACTGAGCATGGCGCTAAAATTATGATTGAAATTCTCAAAAAAAGAATGATAGATGAAGGTGTCTTAAAACCAAAGTTAAAACCTGCGACTCATCTGAAAAAATAATTGATATGAATAAGAGACTTCAGGGAGAAAAGGTAGACAAGGTAGACAAGGGAGATAGAGGTTTTTAAATTATTTAGGAATGCTATAGCTCTTTCTAGTCTGCTGAGGTAAAAATTTATCTGCGTCCATCCGCGTCCATCTGCGGTTAATTATTCCTGAAACATATCACCTCTATTTAATTAGTCTTATGATACTTAAAAACAAGTCATATCGTCAGTTTTATCTCATTGCGGCTATTGTTACTCTCGCTATTATAATTTTGAATAGTGGGCAAGTCTTTGCTAATCAGCTTGCACAGGTAAATCAACGCCAAGTTTATAATTTAGAACGCAACATTGTTTATGAACAAGTAAATGAAACTAAATTAACTCTTGATGTTTACAAAAACAAAAAATCTGGCTTAAGTCCGACATTAATGGTAATTCATGGCGGAGGTTGGATTAAAGGTGAAAAAGAAGATGAGTTATTTTTTAAACCTTATTTTGATTGGGGATTTTCTGTAGTTAATATTGAATATAGATTAGCAAAGGTAGCATTAGCACCAGCCGCAGTGGAAGATGCTCTATGTGCTTTAAATTGGGTAGTTAATAACGCCTCAAAATATAACTTTGATACCAAGAAAATTGTGTTGACTGGCTTTTCCGCAGGTGGACATCTATCATTAACTACGGGAATGATGCCTGATGTGAAAAAATTTAATCAAAACTGCCCCGAAAGCAAACCAACAAAAGTTGCTGCCATAGTTAATTGGTCGGGAATTACTGATGTGAATGATTTGTTAATTGGACGTAATCAAAAATATTTTGCTGTGCAATGGTTTGGTAATCGTAATTCTCCGCGAGAAATAGAAATTGCGAAAAGTGTTTCTCCAATTAATTTTGTGCGTCCAAATCTTCCCCCAATTCTAACCATACATGGTGAAAAAGATAATTTTGTGCCTTATAGTCATGCAGTGAGACTACACCAAGCATTGCGTCAAGCTGGAACTGTCAATCAATTATTTACTGTGAAAGGTGCAGAACATGGCGGTTTTAGTAAAGCGCAAAAAAGACGAATTTATGCAGCTATTAAAACATTCTTGATTAAGCAAGGTGTGATTAGGAATAATTGATACAGCTTTCAATGAAAGAGAGGCTAGAGGCTAGTACAACAAGGTAAAAGTAAAAAGTTGAGCAGAACAGTAGCGAAACCCAACATTCTCAAGACTTTGTTGGGTTTTGTTCCTCAAATTAATCTACGCTTTTTCAAACATCCTCTTAGAATCTCCTCAGCAAGCGCAAGCCGTTCAGAGTAACTAACACTGTTGAACCTTCATGGCCAATGACACCGATGGGGAGGTTAATATTCCCCACAAAGTTAGCCAGCATTAACAAAATAATAGATGTCAGCGCAAAAGTAATGTTTTGTTTAATAATAAATTGCGATCGCCTGCCGAGTTCCATTGCGACAACCATTTTTTCGAGTCTGTCTGCGATTAAAACAATATCTGCCGTTTCTAAGGCGACATCACTACCCGCGCCACCCATTGCTATGCCTACAGATGCTTGGGCTAAAGCAGGCGCATCGTTGATTCCATCTCCCACCATTGCTACAGTTTGATATTGTTTCTGCAAGTTGCGGATGAGATTGAGTTTATCTTCTGGTAGGAGTTGGGCGTAAACCTGAGTGATGCCTATGGTTTGAGCGACACTTTGGGCTGTACGCTGGTTATCGCCTGTCATCATGACAATTTCTTCCACTCCCAACTGACGCAGGCGGCGAATGGTAGCAGCAGCTTCTGGTCTAATCATATCTGCAATGGCGATCGCGCCGATAACTTCCGCATTTTGGGCAACCCAAACCACAGTTCTGCCCTCAGATTCCCAACTATGCGCCAAATCTTGTAATTTATTGGGTAGCTGTGTCACATATTGCTGAATAAAAGCAGCATTGCCCACGGTAATTTTTTGGTGGTTGAGTATTCCCACAATACCTTGTCCTGGTATCGCTTGCACATCAGTACCCCGTTGCCAATTTAAATCACTTGCTGCTTGGACAATGGCTTTGGCTATCGGATGTTCGGAAGATGCTTCTAAGGCGGCTGCTACTTTTAACACGTCTGCTTGTGTATATTCCTCACTGGGCATTACCTGAGATACTTGCACTTGTCCTGTAGTTAAAGTACCAGTTTTATCAAAAGCGATCGCCCGGACTTTACCCATATTCTCTAACTGTGCGCCATTTTTAAACAAAATCCCTTGTTTCGCGCCATTGGCAATGCCTGATAATAATGCTGGCATAATTGCCGCCATCAACGCACAAGGAGAAGCCACCACCAAAAAAGTCAAAGCCCGATAAATCGTCGTTTCCCAATCCCAAGCCCAAATAAACGGCGGTAATATTGCCAGCAATATGCCGGAAATCACAATTACCTTGGCATATCCCCGTTCAAATTTTTCGATAAACTCTTGGGAAGGTGGCGCTGTTTCTTGGGCTTCTGCGACTAACTTAATCACTCGCTGAATCAAATTACTCGCAGCCGGTTTGTGAACTTGTAATTTCAGCGCCCCATAACCATTAAGTGTCCCTGCAAACACTTCCTCACCGACTGTCTTTTCTACAGGTAAAGATTCCCCAGTAATCGCCGCTTGATTAATCGTGCTGTAACCAGACAAAATGATCCCATCGGTGGGAATTAACTCTCCGGGTTTGACAATAATTTCATCTCCCACCTTTAATTGGCTAATGGGTAGCATCTGTTCTTGTCCCTGATGCAAAACCCTGGCTGTATCTGGTGTCAAACTCATCAAACTGCGAATACTCCGTTCAGTGCGCCCCATTGCATAGCCTTCTAACGCGCCACTAATCGCAAAAATCAGAATTAACACCGCGCCATCAAGAATTAGGTGATATTCTCTGCGCCATAAACCCAAACTAGCCGCACCAACAGCCGCCACAATCATCAGCAAATCTACATCTAGTTCTTTTTCTTTAATTAATGTCGTTATTCCCTCACGGGCGCTTTCATAACCACCAATGATATAAGCAGCAGGTAACAACAGCATTGCCCATCCCAACCAACCCAGATGTAAGGCGAACCATCCGAGAAACAACAACAGCCCACAAACCAAGGCTGCTAAGATATCGGCGTGTTCTTTTGTGAATTTGGTGAAATGCTGTGGGTAAACCATGAGAGTGAATTTATTGACAACTGATCTCACGTTAAACCTTGACATTAATGTTAAGGTCAAGCAATTGTTTTTCCACAAGACTTAGGCACAAAGAATGGGTGTGAGGGTATAAGGGTGTGGGAGGATGGTGAAGAAATCTTTCCCCCCACACTCCCCACACTCCCCACACTCCCCACACCCCCATACCCCTTCACCCTTCCTAAACCTTTGATTTTTAATTCCTATCTACCAGGAGGCATTATAAATGGCACGCTTGCATAACAAAACTGCTGTGATTACCGGAGGTACATCGGGTATTGGTTTTGAGACGGCGAAACAGTTTATTGCGGAAGGTGCGCGAGTAATTATTACAGGGCAAGATGAACAACGTTTACACACCGCAGCCCAAGCACTCAATTCTCAGGTAATTCCAGTATTAGCAGATGTGCGATCGCTTTCTCAACTTGATAATTTAGCAGCACGAGTTAAATCAGAATTTGGCAGTCTTGATATTTTATTCGCCAACGCCGGTGTCGGATTTTTTGCCGCTTTAGAAGCAATGGACGAAACCTTGTATGACAATCAATTTGATATCAACGTTAAAGGTGTGTTTTTCACTGTACAAAAGCTATCTGGCTTACTGAATCCCGGCGCTAGTGTCATCTTAAATGCTTCATCAGTCAATGAAAAGGGTATGGCGATGGGCAGTGTTTATTGTGCGACAAAAGCAGCTGTGCGCTCCTTGGCTCGCAATTTAGCGGCAGAATTAGGATCGCGCCAAATTAGGGTGAATGCCATTAGCCCTGGTTTAATACCTACTGATTTTCAAACCAAAATGGGTTTATCGCCAGAAGCCCTGGAAAATTTTGGCAATTATATTAAGCAAACCGTACCTTTAGAACGCTTTGGTAAACCAGAAGAAATTGCGGCGGCGGTAGTGTTTCTGGCTAGTGATGAGTCATCTTACATGACTGCGGCAGATTTAGTGGTTGATGGTGGCTATATGAACGTTTAGTAATGTAGCAAGGCTAAAATAGGAGCAGTGCGATCGCCCTACCTGTCAACAGCCGCTAAAATAAAAGGTTGGGTTGAGGAAACGACACCCAACAAAATGCAGCCATTGATAGAAGTTTTCACTCTGTTACAAGAGCAAATTTATCTAATAAGTTTACTAGCAGCAATTTTGATTAGATTGCTCACAAAACAACCTGAAAAATTTGTTCAGCAGTCAAACTTAACTCTGGAAAAGAAAGTGATTGAATTCGGTCACTTCCTCGAAACTGAGTAATTTGATACTCACCTTCAATTAGTGTGTAAACTGATATTGTTGGCTGTTTAGGACTGCCAATAAACCGCTTTCCACCTAAAGCTGCATAGTCAACAATCCAATATTCGGCAATTCCTATTTCTTCATATTCAGCAAATTTCAGGAAATAGTCATCACGCCAGTTAGTACTAACTACTTCCACTATTAGTGGAATTGATTCTGCTTGTGAAACAGTAGATGATTTCTGCCAAAGTGGTTCATTCACTAAATTAGGCAGATTCAATACTAAAACATCAGGGATGTAACCAGATTTTTTATCTACAGCTTTCACTAATGCTTGACTAGGAATTGTATAAGCCAAATTCTGAGAACGAATTTCAAAGTTAAGTTCTCTAATTAAAAATGCCCTAACTAACTCATGGTCGCCAGTTGGCTGCATTTCAACTATTACTCCTTTATGTAATTCATATCGACCATTATCTGGTTTCCATTCTAGGAATTCTTCAAAAGTTACTGGCTCTACTAAAGGTTGAAACATCATTTTGCCCCTTTCAATCTCCCACAATCATTCTACGCCGCGCTTTCTCGTCCTTGATCACCTGTGCTTCTGAACCATCGGGGTGCATGTATCTAAAACCCTTACACCCTTACACCCAATCTTTACAGACAATCTTGGTGCGTAAGTCCTGCGTAAGTGCCTATAGGAATATGGTTTGATTCCTGAATCTAGTTGTGTAAGCAGGGAGTAGGGAATGGGGAGTAGGAAGTAGGAAAGACGGCTGATCTGGGTGTACTGATTTTTTTCATAAATCAAATATGAGTCCTATATTAAGTTTTGAAAAATTAGCTATGTCTTTTAAAATCATAACTATATAGTTATGAAAGCTAACTTGGGTTAAATTTGAAAGTCAAAAACTTTTAGTTGATTTTAAGTTTTTCTTAAGAATTTGATTGCCAAGCTTTAGCAAGTGTTTGTATTTTAATCAGCAGAAACTTATCGGTCAAGAGTAAGAATTCAGAACCTAGAAGTTAGGGGAAAGAAGCATAATTGCTACCTTGAGTTATTACCTTTTCCCTGAGTCGTATAACTATTATAACTTCTGGATTCTTACGATAAATATTTCTGTGATTCTGCACTTGCTAGAAGTAGGCTAACAAAATTACAAGTGTAAAATTCTCTGTTCTTCTGATAAAAATTAGAAGGTAGGTAGAACATGCGGATTCTGATGATTCAACCTAATTACCATTCTGGTGGTGCGGAAATTGCCGGAAATTGGCCGCCAAGTTGGGTTCCTTATGTTGGTGGAGCTTTAAAAGCTTATGGCTTCAATAATATTCGTTTTATTGATGCGATGACCGACCATATTGCAGATGATCTTTTAAGGCAAATGGTTGCTGAATATCAGCCGGATATAGTATTGGCGACAGCAATCACGCCAATGATTTATCAATCGCAAACAACGCTCAAGATAGTTAAAGAAGTTTGCCCAGAAGCAACAACAATTATGGGCGGGGTTCATCCTACTTATATGTATAATGAAGTCCTCCATGAAGCGCCTTGGGTGGATTACATTATTAGGGGAGAAGGAGAGGAAATTACAGTTAATTTAGTGAAAGCGATCGCTAATGCTACAGTCGAGAGTGAACGACGCAATATTTTAGGTATTGCTTTCTTAGAAAATGGACAAGTTGTAGCGACACCAGCCCATCCACCAATTGCAGATTTAGATACCCTAACCCCTGATTGGAGTTTGTTGGACTGGAGCAAATATATTTATACTCCCCTGAATGTGCGAGTTGCAGTGCCTAATTATGCTAGAGGCTGTCCTTTTACTTGCCGTTTTTGTTCTCAATGGAAATTTTGGCGCAAGTACCGTTCTAGTAGTCCCAAGACATTTGTCGATCAAATTGAAATTTTAGTCAAAAAACATCAAGTAGGTTTTTTCATTTTGGCAGATGAAGAACCAACCATTAATAAACCAAAATTTATCGCTTTATGTAACGAATTAATTGAACGCAATTTAGGTGTTTACTGGGGAATAAATACCAGGGTGACAGATATATTGCGGGATGAAGAAGATTTACCACTTTATCGTCAAGCTGGGCTAGTGCATGTTTCCTTGGGTACGGAAGCAGCAGCACAGCTAAAGTTAAATTTGTTCCGCAAAGAAACGACAATTGAACAAAACAAGCGGGCGATTCAATTGCTGCGGCAAAATGGGATGGTAGCGGAAGCTCAATTTATTATGGGCTTGGAAAACGAAACCCCAGAAACCATTGAGCAAACTTATCAGATGGCTTTGGACTGGAAAGCTGATATGGTGAACTGGAATATGTTTACTCCTTGGCCATTTTCGGAGTTATTTGAGGAGTTAGGCGATCGCGTAGAAGTGCGAGATTATTCTCAATATAACTTTGTGACTCCCATTATGAAACCGGAGGCAATGGAACGGGAAGAAGTTCTCAAAGGCGTGTTACGTAACTACGCCCGATTTTACCTGCGTAAAACAATAGAATACTGGTTTGAGAAAGACCCATTTAAGCGTAAATATCTTTTAGGGTGTCTCAAAGCATTTGTGAAAACAACTTTCAACAAAAGTTTCTACAATCTCCAACGGGTTAAATACAAAGGTTTGCACACCGAAATTGAGCTAGGGTTTGATAAATCCAAAGTTCTCACCCGCGAACAAATTAATCAACGCAAGCAGGAACATCCAGAATTAATGGCAGATGTCAATTTTGCGGGGAATATTTCTGCTTGTGGCGCTCCCAATGATCTACCAGAATTTATTGAGTAATTACTAATTTGTCAGGGCGGGTTTACCCAGATCATCGTTAATCATCTCAACCCGCCCCTATAACCCGAATTTCTCACGTATGGGTAGCGGGTGTGGAGAGAGAGGGGAGTGTGGGGAGAGAGGGGAGTGTGGGGAGTGTGGAGAGAGAGGGGAGTGTGGGGAGAGATTTCTTCACCATCCTCCCACCCCTCCCACACTTCCCACCCCTCCCACACTTCCCACCCCTCCCACACCCCTGGATTTCTCTCTTGTGAGAAATCCAGGTATAAATGTTGCTTTTGTCTCATTTCCAACCATCACCGCGATCGCATTTGTTGATACAGTATCTTTGTCCTGATTGGATTTTGGCAGAAAAATCTCAAAATTATGGCAAAGCTTACTGTTTACGGAACTCCTCTGAGTACTTATGTTCGGACTGTCCGATTGTTACTTGAGGAAGCAGGTGTAGACTATACCGTTCAAGACATTGATATCTTCAAAGGTGAAAATCAGTCGCCAGAGTACCTCGCCAAAAATCCTTTTGGTAAAGTGCCAACATTGGAAGTAGATGGAGAAGTAATTTATGAAACTCCAGCAATTACTGATTACCTGAATACAGTCTTTGCCAATAATCAGTTCAGCCCATCCGAACCGATGCTTCAAGCTCGGATGCGCCAGATTATCACAATTATTGATAACTATTTTTATCCTGCTGCGATTAGTAAAATTGTCATTCAACGTCTGATTGTGCCAATTCGCGGTGGTAAGCCAGATAAGGAGCAAATACAAAATGCGATCGCACCTGCACAAAAAGCAATCCAAGCAATTGAATCGATAACTGTTGGTAGCCCATATCTACTCGGTAGCCAGCTAACTATTGCCGATTTTTACCTCATTCCTGTTTTTATTTACCTTTCTCAAACTCCAGAGTATGAGGCGATTACTGCTCAAACTCCCAAATTGCAAGTTTGGTGGGATGCAGTTAAACCACTTCCGAATGTGAATAAAGTCTGTGCTTGAAGAATTTAGGAGTCAGAATCAATCCAATACATGTCGGTTAACATCTAAATCTTGTTCAGATCCCCCCAACCCCCCTTAAAAAGGGGGTCGCCGTAGGTGGGGGGATCTAAATTTAGAATGAGTGAACCTTTATCCGAAAAGTATTGAGAATCAATCAGTGGGGAAAAAGACCGACAACTGATTGCACACTGCTCAATCTTCAATTCAGCGACATACCTTGTAAATCTCTTGCGCCTGAATCAGATGCTTTGAGATAATGTTTAAACCATAGACTTGCCAATCGTGCTACTTCTTCTAAAGTTCCGGGTTCACTAAACTGATGAGTTGCACCAGAAATAACCTCTAGTTGCTTGTTGAATGCGGGAATATTTGCCAGTGCATCTTCATTCATAGCGATGATAGGCAAGTCATTACCACCAATAATTAACAAAGTCGGGGCTTGCACACAAGCTAGGGCTTCACTGACTAAATCAGTTTGTCCACTACGAGAAACAACTGCTTTTACAGCCATTGGACGTGTAGCCGCAGCTAATAATGCAGCACTCGCACCTGTATCTGCACCAAAATAGCCAAGCTTGAGATGACTGGTGCAGGGATTTGCTAACAACCAGTCGGTGACAGCAACTAAGCGGTTGCCCAGGAAACCAATATCGCTGCGAAAATGTTTGGTACGCTGGTCTATAGCTTCTTCTTCTTTGGTAAGTAAGTCTATTAACAAAGTTCCTAGTTTCGCTTCCTGACGTAGTATATGGGCGAGATAATGGTTGCGGGTACTATAGCGACTACTAGCACTACCATGTGCAAACAATACCAGTCCTTCAGCATTAGCAGGTATCACCAATTCACCTTTGAGCCTGATGTTTGCCAGTTCCACAATGACTATTTGTTCTTCAACGTTGAGTAGTAGTGTAGGATTCATAACTTGACCCTGATGATTAATGGAAGTCGATTGAGCTTTTGATTGTGCGTTTTTAGGCGTAGCTTTTATCTGCATTGTTAATAACTGAGTGTTTGGCTAGTAAATGCTGTACTTCTACATCGGTTGTTTGCGAAAAGTCTTCATACCACAGACCGATCGCATACAATGACTCTGGCATCACTAAACAAACTATTTCATCGACTTCCGCTTGTAACTGTTGGCAGGTTGTTGGTGCGGCAATTGGTACAGCTACAATGAGTCGTTGGGGTTGCTGTTGTTTAACTACCGCGATCGCCGCCAGCATGGTTGAACCTGTAGCAATACCATCATCTACTAAAATGACAGTCCGATTTTTGATATCTGGGAGGGGACGCTCGCCTCGATAAGCGCGATCGCGTCGTTGTAATTCCCACAATTCTTGAGTTGCAACTTTGTCAATTGTGGTACTATCGATAGCCAAATTATTGATGACATCATAATTTAACACGCGCACACCACCAGCCGCGATCGCACCCATCGCTAGTTCTTCATGACCAGGTACACCCAGCTTTCTGACTAAACATATATCTAGTGGTGCATTCAGGCTGGTGGCGATTTCATAAGCTACGGGTACACCGCCACGAGGCAAACCCAACACTAACAAATCTGGATGGTTAGTATACGCTGTTAGTTTTTTTGCTAACATCTTGCCTGCATCACTGCGATCGCGAAATTTACTTGTCATAATCTCAAGCTCCCGTGGAGAGGGATATATAGCTGACACAGAAGAAAAACCTGTCATTGTCTTCACCCCACTTTGCCTAGAGGGTGAAAAGTGCAAATTGCTAGTTCAGCGAAAACGTACTTTAATACAGTTCGATTGATTAAATTAATAGAGATATCTGGAAATTAATCCTCGCCACAGCATCTAAAAATATCTCTTTCTCTCCCCACATATTCAACTTAACTAGCTATCTTGCTGTTTTTGTGATCAATGCTCATTGCAATAAAACTTAATGCTAGTGATGAACATTTTTCACATGATGATCGCATTTTTCTTATACTTTAATATTATCCCTGTCGGAGATTAACTGTTTCAGATTGACACAAATCAACTCAAAAATTTTATATGTTTCAACAATATCAATCGAGTTTAGTAATGCAACTATAGAAAAAAACTGACTTCTGCATTGCGGCATATTTTCCGACTATTCCATTCAATATATGAACTTGATTATTGATGTACCTCTAGCAATTAGTTTCGGAGCCGTCCCAGGTGCGCTCAGTCGCTATTACCTAACCATATTATTTGGGCGCTGGTTTGGGCTAAACTTTCCCTATGGAACCTTGTTTATTAATGTGTCAGGTGCATTTTTGATGGGTTTTTTTGCTACCCTTGTATCCAAGTTTGCAATTGATTCTACCGTATCATTGTTAATCGCCGTCGGATTTTTAGGCTCTTACACAACATTTTCAACTTACGCGCTGGACACCTCTAACCTCTTACGCACTAAAAATTATCAAGCGGCATTACTTTACTGGTCTGGTACACCAATTTTAGGATTTATCAGTATAGAATTGGGTATTTCATTAGCCAAAATGCTATGAATTAATTTGTCAAGCTATGCTTCTTTTGTACCCTGGATAATTTCAGCTATTTTATTTCCTAATAAAAGACCCAGCAGCGATAACACAGGACTAATTAGCCAGTAAATTAAACTCATTTCTAAACTCTGTTTTTCGATTAACTTGACTACATCTAATTCATAAGTAGAAAAAGTGGTATAAGCTCCTAAAAAACCAGTGGTGACTACTAGTCGAATTTCAGGACTAATTACAATTAATCTCCCCAATACCAACATCGTAAACAAACCCATCACAAAACAGCCACTGACATTAATGATCAGTGTGCTGTAAGGAAATACTTGTCCAAAAAGCTGAGTGAACCACAAACCGAGATAATAACGTGAAAGTGCGCCAGCTATTGCACCCAGACTAATACCTAAAGAGTTACGAAGCGCCAAATTTTGCAGCATATATCGTTAGAGGTTGTTAGTAAAATATATGACTTAGTGTGAGTGCGATCGCTCTCTGACCATATAAAACCACAGCGTATTAAAGCGTAGCCTATTTTCAATCAAGCAAATGTAAAAATAATTAACCGGCTTACTGCGTCAAACTTATAATCATCACAGCAAATATAATTTTGAACATATTTAATTCCTTTTAAGCAAAATTAAACCTTTTCACTAACAATCACTATAGCAGTGTAAAAATTGATAGTCACTTTTTATAGCGTTTCTCAGTATAAAGTGTTAAGTTTTTAGTAACCTCATGGGTCTGCTCTTCATCACACCCATTGGAACAGCGATGGCGATAGTATGGATAGCTGACAAGCTTACCAAGAAACTATTACACCATCTCCAATCCCAAATCGTATCACCCAGAGTTTAGCAGTCTTGAGGTCAACATACACAAACAGCCACCACTCAAACTTACATCTTGCATAAGTTGGAATTAGCGGAGTTATTAAAAGTGTTATATGATACTTGATTGTAAGTAAATTTCAATAGTCTCTAAACATCTCAAAAGTGGATCAATTTACTCTAGCGACAAAATGTCTTAAATTTGACTTAATCTTGGGTATTCTCTAACTATGGATACACTTGCTTATCTGCATTTAGCTGAAAGCTACGAAAACTCTATAAATTCAGAATCGGCAAATCTGGCTGGTTCTGACTTATGTTATCCGGAACTCGACTGGGTACCAGAAAAGCGGGGAGCGTTCATGCTGTTTCTCTCTTGTGCTTTCGGGCTGAGTTCTTTGGGTTGGAGTAACCCAGCGCAAGCATTAAAAAAAGGCGAAAAAAATTCACAAGTAGCATCACTACAACAAAAACTGCAAGCGGCGGGATATTTTAAACAAGCTGTAACTGGATATTTTGGCCCTGTAACCGAAACTGCTGTTATCAAATTTCAAAAAGCTCATGGATTAAAAGCTGATGGAGTTGTTGGTTCTCAGACATTAGCTGTACTCGAAGCTGATTTGGGAATAGCTACTCCAGCAGTTGTTAAACCAAAACCTGCGGTTACTAAAACTACTCAAAAAAAATCATCACCCCCCAATTCTCAAGTAAGCTCTCAGGTAAGTTTACAAAGAGGTGATCTGAGTTATGAAGTGATGGCAATTCAGAGGAAACTACAAGCAGCAGGATATTTTGACCAACCAATCACGGGAGATTTTAACGCGGCGACAGAAACTGCTGTTATGCAATTTCAGAAAGCACATGGACTTGTGAGTAATGGAATTGTTGATCATCGGACATTAACAGTATTAGAATCTGGTGCAAATATCAAAACCACTACACCGCCCCAGCCTACCAAACCTGCTGTAATCAATTCGCCAAAGTTGCAGACTAACACGCCTAAAATTTCTATGTTACGCAGAGGTGATATTAATGCAGATGTAAAATCTATCCAACAACAACTGCAAGCATCTGGGTATCTCAAACAATCAATTACCGGCTCTTTTGATGCAGCCACAGAAACTGCTGTCCTGAAATTTCAAACAGAAAATGGACTGATTGCTGATGGAATTGTTGGGCCAAAAACATTAGCAGCCCTGAAATCACAATCTATTAAATCACCTGCACGCCAAAACTCTGTAGTTCCAGACAAATCAAAAGAACTCAAAACTCCCATTCAAGAAAAAACTCCAACCGCACCAAAAACTAACTCCATAAAATTTGCCACCGAACCCACTCAACCCATCAATCAGCCGCCACAACAAGAACAACCAAACAACGAAAAAGTATTAGCGGCTGCTGTGTCAGAATATGATTTTGCTCAACCTGAACAATTAGCAACTCAAGATAATATTCAAAAAAATTCATCCAGTCATTCTCAGAAAATGACGCTCAAAAAAACGATTGCTGGGAAGATTTCGCCAAAATCTGTCGTACATTCTGGCAATGGGTTATTTTTTGCTCAAAACATGATGTACAACCACACAATCACTGTTTACAACCGTGAGCATAAATTAGTTAAGGTGATTCCCGACAAAGTTGATTTATCAAAATTTGGTTACTCCAAATTCAAAGGTAATTATCGCGGCGCACCTGTTGAAGCTAGTTTTTCCCAAGATGGTAGGTACGCCTGGATTTCTAACTACCAAATGTATGGCCCTGGATTTAACAATCCAGGTAGTGATAAATGTAGTCCTGAGCAGAAAACAGACAAGAGTTTTTTATATCGGATTAACACTGATTCTTTAGAAATTGATCATGTTGTTCAAGTTGGTTCAGTACCAAAATTTGTAGCGACAGCTAATAATGAAGGTTTAGTACTAGTTAGTAACTGGTGTTCTTGGGATTTAAGTGTTGTCGATACTGTCAAAAATAAGGAAATTAAAAGAATTCCCCTTGGCCCTTATCCTCGTGGTATAGCAATTGATCCAGCGACAAATCAAGCTTATGTTGCTGTTATGGGTTCTTATGACATTGCGAAAGTTGACCTCAATAACTTTTCAGTCAAATGGCTAAAAAATATTGGTAATGCACCACGACATTTAAATATAGATCCCACTGGTAAATATCTCTATGCTTCTTTGAATGGAGAAGGAAAAATAGCCAAAATTCAATTACCACAAGGCAAGTTAATCAAGAAAATCTCTACAGGTAACGCACCACGTAGCATGGTTTTATCAGAGGATGGGCAAAGACTTTATGTTGTTAACTATAGTGACAATACAGTTAGTAAAATTCGGACGAATGATCTAAAAGTCATACAAAAAGTAAATGTTGGTGCTAACCCAATTGGTATTACCTATGACCCACAAACTAGAGAAGTTTGGGTCGCCTGTTACTCTGGTAATATCATGGTATTTCAAGATTAAGTGATTATTGGGGCTAAATTTCAACTGTCTCTTTCTGTGGAACGTTAGTAGCTACAGTAGATAGAAGAGACAGTTTTTTCTACTTATTTTTGACAACTTATCCAATCAAGCGTTCTGTTGATAGCACTAACACTATAAAATCCATATATTTCTTTTATAGCTTGTTTGTAAACATAAATATTTACTAGTCAACAAGTATTTTAAGAAAAAAAACACACATATCTTTGTAATACTTAACAAATAAAAATATTATCTCGAAAATCTTTAAAAGAATTATATAGTTTTAAAATCAGGATTTCCACGGTTATTTCTGACATTAAAGTTGCTTAAGATAATGTTAATGAGATTTTAGTGTTGAAATATAGCCATTCCACTTTATAAATAAAAAATGAGTTTAGTTGGCTCACAAATAAAGAAAAGTTTGTATTAGTAGCAAATCTATCTAATACAAAATTTTCTATTGCTATTTTCTGACTCTGTTCAATGTTGCTTAGGGAAGGCTATATATCAATATTCAGAAGGTTGCAAAATTTATTCCGCCAGCTTCTACATTCTTGCCAAGAACTAGAACTATATGGCTAATGTGGATTTGGACAAGCTGACTTTTGCATTATAAGAAACAGGTATGACCCCCCCGGAACTAATGGTATCAAATAACATCATTCATGAATTTAGAACTTGCACTCAGCTACAATACAACGGTCAGCTAAACATCAAAAGTGCTAAAGGACACCACTGGTCTTTTTATTATCGGCTAGGTCGGATAGTTTGGGCCGCAGGTGGGACTCATCCGTTTCGGCGTTGGCGCAGATACATGGCACAATATTGTCCGCAAATTGATGTGGAGAAAATTCAGTTTCGCCAACAAGATTTTGCCGTTTATTACTGGGATTATCGCCTGTTAGAAATTTTGTACAAAAGGCAAAAAATTCACAGAGAACAAATTCAAGCAATTGTCGAAAGTACAATTACTGAGTTGTTATTCGACTTGGCCCAGCATACAGATTTTGAGGCTTTCAGTTGCGATCGCACCCAGGATACCATTTTAGAAACACCAATGAGTTTCACGAGTGCAGATTTATCTGTCAAACAGATGCAAGACTCTTGGAAAAGTTGGTCAGAAGCTGGTTTAGCAAACTTTTCGCCTGATTTAGCACCAATTCTGCGGAGACCAGAACAACTCCAACAACAGGTAAGTCCATCTGTTTACAATAACTTTGTCACTTTGATGAATGGTAAACAGACGCTACGAGATTTAGCTGCAAAAATGAAGCAGAATGTTTTACCTATAACTCGTTCATTACTTCCCTATATTCTCAAAGGCATTGTTGAATTAATCGAAGTACCAGACTTACCTTTGTTAGCTACGGAAGGTGAAAATAACTCTATTGCTTTGCAACCAAAAAACTCTCAGATGCCATTGGTTGCCTGTGTCGATGATAGTCCCCAAGTATGTAAGATTTTAGAGGATATTGTGACTGCAAATGGGTTTAGATTCATTAAAATTCAAGACCCAATCCAAGCACTACCGACTTTAATTCAACATAAACCAGATTTGATTTTTTTAGATTTAATTATGCCAGTCGCTAGTGGTTACGAAATTTGTACTCAGTTGCGACGTGTATCTGCTTTTGCTAATACACCCGTGATCATCTTAACGGGCAATGATGGTTTATTAGATCGAGTCCGTGCTAAAGTTGTTGGCTCTACAGATTTTCTGACTAAACCTGTCGCTGCGGATAAAGTTATGAGTGTAATTCGCAAATATTTGCAAGTTCAGAAACCAGCAAGCGTAACACCGCCTAAATCACAGAGTAACTCTAACTTAGAAGTGTCTTTGGGACATTAGTAATCAAGCCTAGATACTGACTCTGCTTAAACTTGCTAATAACTAGTTAAACTGGATATTCATCAAGATATTTATCCAGATTATTCTAGTGCGTTTAGCTATGACAATTTTTCTGTAATTTGACAAACCTTAACATTTTTCTTCCAGATTTTTGCAGCAAAATTAGAAATGTAAGTGTTTTTTCTCTAACATTTACAAAAATAATCAACCAAAATTAAATCATTGAAGCAGAATTCAGAAGTCAGAATTCAGGAGCGATGCCCTGAGATTGCTGAAGGGTCTTAGAGATTTAGAGATGTAGTAGATTTGGTGAGTTTTTAAAACGTTTATTTATTAACTAGTAGTACAGAATTCAAAAGAAATTCTGGCTCCTAACTCCTGAATTATGTTTCGATTAAAAGCTCGTATTCATCTATAGATGAGTATTGAGATTTTTTGTCTCTATTTGTAAGTTAATTGAGTAGGAAACTTTTATGAATACTGCGTTAATTGTTGAAGATGGTTTGACAGATATGGAAATACTCAGCCGTTACTTACAACAGGCTGGCTATTCTGTAATTAGTGCCAAAAGTAGTGAAGAAGCTCAAGTCAAGATAGATGGCAAGACACCAGATGTGATTTTTCTAGATGTAATTTTGCCAGGTAAAAGCGGATTTGAAATTTGTCGAGAACTAAAAGCGAATCCGGCAACTAGTAAAATACCTGTGGTTTTTTGTTCCACGAAAAATAGTGATGTGGATAAAATGTGGGGCAATATGTTAGGCGCAGAAGCTTATTTATCCAAGCCAATTGATAAAGAAGAATTGGTAAAAACACTGAAGCAAGTCCTACAATAAAATTGCTTAAATGTGTCATTTAATCTATTAGATAATACAACCAACTAATAGATTAATAGTTCAAAAAATAACTTGTTTAAGGATGAGTTGACATTGGAAAACCAGCAAAAATTTTTAGGATTTACCCTGGGTAGTAACGATAAAGCAGTCATATCATTGCAACACATTACCGAAGTTTTACAAGTATCTTTGGCAGATATATGTGGTGTTCCTCAAATGCCTAGTTGTGTTTTAGGTATATATAACTGGCGGGGTGAAATGCTTTGGCTAGTTGATTTAGAGGAGATGCTAGGTTATCCATCACTTTTACAAGGAGTGAATTTTCTCTCTAAAATGATGGCAGTTATTTTAGAAATTGATGGCAAAAATCTAGGATTTTTAGTCAAAAATCTGATGGATATTGAGTGGTTAGATACTGAACAAATGAAGTTACCTGCGGCTGATTTTTTGTCTCCTAAAGTTTCAGCTTTTATCCAAGGTTACTTTATCAATACCCTTGAAGAAATGGTATTTAACCTCGATGCAGCCGCAATTATTAAATCTCCTATGTGGATGAGCCAGCATTAAACTCAATCTTTTACTATTCGTTGCTTTGCTAGTCAAATTTGAAATTTACTGATCATTTAATCATCAAAACGAGGTATTTGGAAATGACAATTGCGTATCACAATAGTAAAGATAATGAAGAAGTTATTCCTGAAGTTGAAGTAAGGGAAAATCAAGCTGTTAATAATCTGACTGCCAATAATTATCAAATTTCTCAAGAGTTTAAACTTTGGCGACAGCAATTACAAGCTATCAGTAATGTGATGCGTCAAGCTAAAGATATAGATACATTACTAAAACTTAGTGCTGCTCAAGTTAGAGAAAAAATTAATTGCGATCGCGCCTTAATTTATCAATTTACATCTATAGATTCTGGTACTGTTTTGGCTGAATCTAGAACCCTCGGTTGGACACCAACATTAGGTGAAAGCCTACCAGGGATGTTATTTGGTTTGTATAACAATCAAGATTATTTAGAACCTGTAGTAATTGAAGATGTCGAGCAAATTCAATCATCTACACCTTATCAAAAACAATTACTGGAAAAATTTCAAATTAAAGCGAGTTTAAGTTTACCTATTTTAGTAGATGGTAAAGTCTGGGGATTACTAGCAGTTAATACTTGCACCAATGCTAGACAATGGCAAGAAACAGAAATTATGTTCCTGTCGCAAGTGACAACAGAATTAGCTTATAAATTCCAGAGTTTTGAATTTCAAAGAGAATTAGAACTACGAACCCAAGCGAAAAAATCTGTCGCCAAGGTAATTGAGAAGATTATTCGAGTCTCTGATATTGACAAGATTTTTCAAGCAACAACTCAAGAAATCAGACAATTGTTACGTTGCGATCGCGTCGCTGTGTATCAGTTCTATGATAATTGGAGTGGTGAATTTGTCGCTGAATCAGTTGGTCATGGTTGGGTGAAACTTGTCGGCCCAGGTATTAATACAGTTTGGGAAGATACCCATCTACAAGAAACCCAAGGTGGACGTTACCGCCATCACGAAAGCTTTGTGGTCAATGACATTTATAAAGCAGGTCATTTTCAGTGCCATCTCGAAATTTTAGAGCAATTTGAAGTCCAAGCTTATGTGATTGTCCCTGTATTTGCTGGGGAAAAATTATGGGGTTTGTTAGCAGCTTATCAAAATTCTGGCATTCGTGATTGGCACGAGTGGGAAGTCAGCTTTTTAGAACAAATTGGTTTACAGTTTGGTGTAGCCATTGCCCATGCCGAGTATCTCGCACAAATGCAAGTGCAATCTCAACAATTAGTGCAGATTGCAGAACAAGAAAAAATCTTAACTAAAATCGTCAACCGCATCCGCCAGTCTCCAGATGTGGAAAGTGTTTTTAGAACAACTACCCAAGAAGTGCGACTTTCCTTAAAATGCGATCGCGTGGCTGTTTATCAGTTTAGTCCTGACTGGGGTGGTGAGTTTATTGCTGAATCAGTCGGTAGCAATTGGGTAAAATTGGTAGGGCCAAATATCAAAACCGTCTTAGATGATACTTATCTGCAAGAAACTCAAGGCGGACGATATGCTAGAGGAGAACATTTTGTAGTTAATGATATTTACAAAATTGGTTTGGCTCCTTGCCACATTGAAATTTTAGAACAATTTGAAGCCAAAGCTTATATTATTGTTCCTATCTTTTTTGGGGAACAATTATGGGGTTTATTAGCAGCTTACCAAAACTCTAGCAGTCGGGAATGGCAACCTTGGGAAGTTAACTTCTTAAATCAGATAGCCTTGCAATTTACTATTGCAAAATCGCAAATAGACTATCTCGAAGAAGTGCGAGTTAAATCAGAAAAATTAACTCAGATTGCAGAACAAGAAAAAGCCTTTACTAAGATAGTAAACCGCATTAGACAATGTGTAGATTTAGATGAAATCTTCAAAGTTACGACTCAAGAAGTCCGGCAATTATTACGATGCGATCGCATGGCTGTGTATCGCTTCTCTCCTGATTGGAGTGGTGAGTTTATTGCTGAGTCAGTTGGTCATAATTGGGTCAAACTTGTCGGCATAGATATCAAAACTGTTTGGGAAGATACCCACCTCCAAGAAACCCAAGGCGGCAGATATGCCAAAGGCGAAAGCTTTGCTGTTCATGACATTTATCAAGTCGGACATTCCCCTTGTCACATTGAAATTTTAGAGCAATTTGAAGCCAAGGCTTATGTAATTGTGCCGATATTTTTTGGAGAAAAACTGTGGGGTTTGTTGGCAGCTTATCAAAATTCCAGCACCCGTAATTGGGAAGAATCGCAAGTTAGCTTGTTAGCCAGAATTGGTGATCAATTAGGATTAGCACTGCAACAAACTGAATCTGTGCAACAACTACAAGCACAGTCAGCACAACTAGCAGAAGCCGCCGCCAGGGAAAAAGCCGCCAAAGAATTACTCCAACAACGTTCCATTCAACTTTTGATGGCGCTGCGTCCGGCTTTAAATGGTGATTTAACAGTCCGCGCCCCCATCACAGAAGACGAACTCGGCACCATCGCCGATGCTTACAATAACACTCTGCAAGCATTACGACAAATCGTCATCCAAGTACAAGCCGCAGCCCAGCAAGTAGCACAGACTTCAGCTACTAGTAACGCTTCCCTGGCGGGACTGAATAATTTAGCCCAACAACAGTCAGAAGATATTGCCTCGGCTTTGGGTGATATTCAACAAATGCTAGACTCTACCCAAGCTGTGGTGGCTAATGCCGAATTAGTGCAGGTAGCAGTCCAAAAAGCTAACCAAACAGTAGAGTCTGGCGATATTGCCATGAACTTGACTGTCAAAGCCATTGAAGCAATTCGAGAAACCGTTGCCCAAACCAGTAAGAAAATTAAACGCCTCAGCGAGTCTTCGCAAAAAATCTCGAAAGTAGTCAATTTGATTAGTAATTTTGCCACTCAAACCAACGTTCTCGCGCTGAATGCCGCCATTGAAGCAACCCGCGCCGGTGAGTATGGTAAAGGCTTCGCAGTTGTAGCTGATGAAGTGCGTTCGTTATCTCGTCAATCAGCAGCAGCCACAATTGAAATTGAAAAATTAGTACAAGAAATTCAAGCCGAAACTGGCGAAGTTGCAGTCGCAATGGAAACAGGTATTCAGCAAGTTGTTGAAGGTACAAATTTAGTCAGTGAAACCCGGCAAAACTTAAATGCAATTGTTTTAGCCACTGCTGAAATTAGTCAATTAATTCAACAAATTACCGCCGCTACTCAAACTCAAATGGGTCAATCTGACACTGTGACTAATTCAATGCAAGATGTTGCAGAAATCGCTAACAAAACCTTTGCCGAGTCTCAAGAAATTGCGGCTATTTTCCAAGATTTACTGGGAATGGCACAAGAACTATTAACCACTGCTAGTCAGTTCAAAGTTAACTAATTGAAGGGGAGTGGTGAGTGGGGAGTGGTGAGTAGGGGAAATGATATGGCAAGTGGTGAAATTCGTTCTTATCAAGATTTAAAAGTTTGGCAAGAGGGTATGAATTTAGCTGAAGCTTGTTATGAATTCACAAAAGGATTGCCAAAAGAGGAAATCTATGGAATGATTTCACAGATTCGTCGCTCCTCCGCATCAATTCCGGCTAATATTGCAGAGGGATATGGACGTGAATATCGTACTGAATATATTCACTTTCTCCGTACTGCACAAGGTTCTTTGAAAGAACTTGAAA
The DNA here is from genome assembly GCF_014698045.1 of Aulosira sp. FACHB-615. Lineage (GTDB taxonomy): Bacteria > Cyanobacteriota > Cyanobacteriia > Cyanobacteriales > Nostocaceae > Nostoc_B. Next base: position 177,126 of record NZ_JACJSE010000006.1, on the reverse strand, counting down.
CTCACCTTTTACTATCAGCCAGAGATAAAGTCGGGCTAACAAATTCACAAACAGTTACTCCGATTCTAAAACAATGTGAATCTGTAGGTAAATTGCTTCGCGCACTCATTCGTTCTCTGCAAAATAAAGGTCATAGGGAGTAGGGAGAAAGACAATTTTTTAACTCCCCAAAGCATTTAAGGGCGGGTTGATGAAGAATTTTGTCTAACCACAGATTCATTCACCCAACCTGCCCCAACTCCCAATTTCTCTACAAGACTCATATTTGACTTATGAAGAAAATCAGTACAGTCATATCAGGATTCTTTCCTACTCCCCACTCCCCATTCACTACTCCCTGCCTACACAACTAGATTCAAAAATAAAACCGGATTCCCATATTATGATTACAGATGCTGAGATTCGTGAACAAGGTTATGTTTATTTCCTAGCAGAAGCACCAGAGTTATTACAAACAATTGAACAAGAACTTTTAAGTTTAACGGAAGAAGAAGATAAGCGAAAAAATAAAGTTCATGCTTTAATGCGGGCTACTCATACCCTCAAGGGTGGTGCGGCGACTGTGGGACTAGAGGCGATTCAAACTATTGCCCATTCTCTAGAAGATGTATTTAAAGCTTTATATAATCCAGATATAGTTATTGATAATGATTTACATACACTTTTACTGAAAGCTTATGAATGTTTGCGCCTTGCTTTAACTACAACATTAACCAGCAGTGCGGCTAATGTGCAAGAAGTGATTGAACGAGCCACTAATATTTTTGCCCAATTGCAAGCTAGACTTGGCGATGATTTCGGCACAGATAATTATCTTCCTACTTCACAAGAATTAGGTTTTGATGTTGTCAAGTCAATCTTTGAAGTTGGAGTTCAACAACGTATTGAAAATATTACTGAAACTATTAATCATCCTCCAGAAGAAGCGGAATTTAGAGATTTTGTCAACTCTCAAGCCGAAATATTTCTGGGCTTGGCTGAATCTTTAGATTTACTGGGATTAGAAGAACTCGCCCAAAAAATTATGGCGGCGCTGCAAGCATATCCTTCGCAAGTGATGGAAATTGCTGAACTGATGCGACACGATTTACAAACAATTCAAACAGCAGTATTCGCAGGCGATCGCACTTGCACTAATCTGCTTTCTCCAGCTTGGCAAAACCTGACACCAGTCATTGAGCCAGAACAGTTATCTCCAGGATCTCCAGATAATTCAACGACTGAAAATTTACAACAAGCTGCGGCAGAATTTTACCAATTTTTAACAACATCAGGCAATTATAAACATGAACAAATTCAGCCAACAACGGCTAAGTTTTACCTCAAGTTAGTGCAGTGTATTTTGAGTTGGTTTGAGCAGCAGCAACAAATCCCGCCAGCCGAATTAAATTTATCCCTATTAATTCCTAAATTAGATATAGAGCCGCAAATAAATTATATTGAAACTTGGTTAAAAGAATTTTTAGCTTTCGTGCAGAACTCAGAAGATAGTTATAGTCTTTGCCTGTATCGGCATGGCATGATTTTAATTGTGCTGCTGGCAATTGCTCAGTTTGAGTATGGTAATGATAAAGGTGATGATTATGTTTTATTAACTCGATACTTACAAAAACAAATTATCACATTAGCTAAAGAATATAAAAATTATCCTCCTGTAAACAGTCAAGAAAAAAACTGGTTAGAGCATCTCCAGTTCCAAAATATTGCAGTTGCGAATGAAACAGTAAACTCTTTAGAGGCTGAGACTGAGTATCTCTTAGAATCAATTTGGGGAGAAGAAACTGCAACTGAGCCAGCCGTAATTCTAGATGATGCTGTTCCAGAGCCAGCCAGTGTAGATGCTATTACCGAAGTAGTGAGTAATATTCGTGAGCAGTTAGAAGATAAAAACTCACAAGTTGTCAAAAGTCAGAAATTTGTCCGTGTTGATGTTGAAAAATTGAGGAACCTTAATTATTTAGCTGGAGAACTGCTAATTTATCACAAGAAACGCCATCTTTATGATGAACAGATTCAAGAATTGATTGATAAGTTATTAGAGCAGATTAATAGACATCAAATCATCTTACACCAGTTAAGAGATATACCACTAAATTTACCTACTGTTACACCTCAGTTATCGCAGAATTTTGCCGCAGTGAAATTTGACTCGCTGGAAATGGATGTATACACAGAATTTAATTTAGCACTCCACGCAGCCATCGAAGAAACTCTGCAATTACAAGAAACTACAGAATCGCTAGATTTAACTATTAAACAAGCAACGCAAGCAACTGAGAAAAAACAAAATTTAGTTTTCACGATTATTGATAACTTGGTAGAAGCAAGAATGTTACCTTTGGGTGATATTTTGCATCGTTTCCCCCCAATGGTGAAAAAATTAGGCAGTATTTATCAGAAAAATGTCGAGTTGCAACTGATAGGCACAGATGTACTAGTAGATAAAGCGATCGCGGAAAAATTGTATGAGCCATTATTACATTTAGTACGTAATGCTTTTGATCACGGCATTGAATCTCCACAAATACGTCAAGAACGTGGTAAACCAGAACAAGGTTTAATTACAATTCGGGCATATCATCAAAGTAGCCAAACGATTATTGAAGTTCAAGATGATGGAGAAGGGCTGAATCTAGCAAAAATTCATCAAAAAGCCATCGAGATGAAACTAGATATTTCTGGTAACAATGAATCAGAGTTATTAGATTTGATGTTTGCACCGGGATTATCGACAGCAGCAGAAGTCAGTAATATTTCAGGACGTGGTATCGGTTTGGATATTGTACGTTCTCAAATCGAAGCTCTTCATGGTTCAATTGCGGTGCAAACTTTACCCCAAAAAGGGACAAAATTCACACTCAAAATACCTTTTTCTATGACTACTGATAAATTGATGCTGGTGCAAGCGGGAGGCATAATTTATGCGCTATTGTTAGACAGCGTGGAAAAAATTATCATTCCGACTCCGCAACAAATTAAGGAATTTGAAGGGAAAAAAGTTTTATATTGGCATACAGAGCAGAATGAAACTTTAATTGGTTTACATCAACTTTCAGAGCTAATGTCTTATACTTGCTCTGTCGCCAAGAGTAATAGTCTCAATCATCCAGTAACTACTCTTGACACAAAATTGATGAATAATCCTATATTAATTCTCAAGTGTCATCAAGGTATTTTTGCTTTAGAAGTTGACCAAATAATTGGCGAACAAGAATTAGTAATTAGACCATTAGGAAATGCGATCGCACCACCAAAATACGTTTATGGTTGTAGTACTTCTGGCAATGGTAATCTCATTTTAGTGATTGATGGCGCTCTTTTATTAGATTCTACTCATATACCAGCAACACCAGAACTTATACCCCTCCCGATAATTCCTGCTAATGAATCTGCTGTAGCAACAAGCGAAGATTTATCTATCTCGATTCCAGCACAACCATTATCACCGCAGATGGAAGCTAATTTTTCTGCACCCAAGGTAGTGTTGATTGTCGATGATGCTATTAGTTTACGCCAAACTCTTTCTTTAACTTTGCAAAGAGATGGCTATCAAGTGATTCAAGCCCAAAATGGTGTAGAAGCTCTCGAACAGTTACAAAAGTATCCCGATATTAAAGTGATTATTTCTGATTTAGAAATGCCACGAATGAATGGATTTGAGTTATTAACTAACGTGCAGCAAATTCCCAAAATTGCTAAAATTCCTGTAGTTATTTTATCTTCTCGCAGTGCAGATAAACATCGTCAACTGGCAAAAGAACTGGGTGCAAGAGCTTACTTAACTAAGCCTTATCTAGAGCAGGAATTTTTATCTACTATTTCATCTTTAATTCAACAAAAAAGTGGAACGAATAATTTAGTTATGGAGTTAACTGTGTAAATCCTCCGCCAACCCCTGCACTGTTCCCTGTAAAATCTAATTGCCCATTTTTAACCAACTAAAAACTTGATTAACAGTTAGTACCAACTCAATTTCAGGTAACATGGGCAAAATATCATCTCCCTGAAATAACTCTGGTTGCTGTTCTGGTAAAAATACTAAAATACTTAAATCATCGGGGTCGATGAACCACCCCAAACGACTACCAAACTTTAAACAATACAGAATATTACCAATTACTTGGTTTGGTTTTTGTTCTGGGGATAGAATCTCAATTGTCCAGTCGGGCGCTAGTTCAAAGTTATCTGGAACTTCGCCATCAACGGTTAACAGTATTCTGCTCCATATAAATACTGCCACATCTGGTACGATTGAGCGATCGCCAAAGCTACACCGTAATTCAGGAAATGCGTAAGCAATTTTTTGCTGTTCACTAATGTCATTTACTGCACCGCATAATTTACCTTGTAAACGGCTATGTCTCCCTTTTGGCATTGATTTTGGTATGATTTCGCCATTAATGTATTCTAAGCTGGGCTTAGTTTCTGGTAGCTTGAGAAATTCTGCTAAGGTGAGAGCTTGAGTTGAAGCAATATTCATAGTTCTGTAAATTTATGTTGATGACTCTAAATTTAGTTTAGCGGCTGGGCGTTGGTTCACCATATTTAATCAGAAAGGCGATCGCTACACTCACTGCTAAAATTAATGCCATACTCAATGCTGAACCAAAACCCCAATTTTGGGTTACACCAAGGAACTGATTATAAACTAGCCGCGCCGCAGTCATACTGGAAGCCCCACCTAAGAGTTCAGGATCAACAAAATCTCCTAATCCGGTAATAAAAACTAAAATTGAACCAGCCGTAATTCCTGGGGAAACTTGCGGTACTGTGACTTTCCAAAAAGTCTGTGTTGGGTTCGCACCTAAATCAGCAGCAGCTTCTAGTAAACGCTTGTCTAATTTTTCTAAAGAAGCATATAAAATTAATACCATATAAGGTAACAAGCTGTAACTCATACCGATAAATACAGCCGGAGGACGGTTAAGTAATTCTAAAGTTGGTAAACCTAAATTACTCAAAATACTATTAAATAAACCAGTAGGACGCAAAATTGTAATCCAAGCATAAGAACGCAGTAAAGAAGAAGTCCACAAAGGTAAGATAAAAGCTAATAATAGTAAATTTCGCCATTGTTTTGGGGCGATTTGTGCTATCCAATAAGCCACAGGAAAGCCGCAGATTAAACAAATTATAGTTGTGCCTAATGCTAACCACAGCGATCGCAAAATAACTTGCACATACAACGGATCAAATATCCGCAGATAATTATCTAATCCGCTAGGATTGACTAAATCTCCTGGGCGAATATTGGGAACTAAACTTAGTTGAAAAATGATAATTGCTGGCAGTACTAGTAATAATAATAACCAAATAGCTGCCGGAGCTAGTAAGATTAACGGTTGTAAAAAGTTAAATGTAGGGCGATGTAATTTTTGAATGTCGATAATATCGCCTGATTCATTGATTTGCGGAGAATTTTTGATAAACACAAGCTGATACCATTTTGGATTAAATAATCTTCCTATTTAGGCACTAGTTAATTGCGTCCAGAAACGCTCATAAACTTCCTCAAAATCTCCCAGAGGAGTAATCCGTTCGCACTTTTCTAAAATTGCGGTTTCGGGGAATAAATTTTTATTAGTTTTGATTTTTTGGGGTAATTGTTCAAACCCTGCACTATTTGGGGTAGCAATATTTAAATGTTGGCTAACACTGGCTGCAACTTCTGGTTGTAAAATAAAGTTAATCCAAGCATAAGCTCCATCAGTATTAGGTGAGCTTTTCGGCACGACAATTGTATCAGTCCATAAAGAAGAACCACTGCGCGGAATGACATATTTAAATTTAGGGTTTTCTTGAATGACGCGAATTGCATCGGCTGAATAACACATTGCTAAGACTAAATCTCCCGCCAGCATTTGATTTTGCCAAGCATCAGTATCGAAAGCAGCGATCGCTGGTTTTAATTGCTTTAATTTGTTATATGCTTGTTGTAGTTCTTCCTCCTCTTTTGAGTTATAAGAATAACCCAACATTCTTAATACTGCACCCATTACCTCACGCACATCATTGAGTAAGGTCATTCGCTTATTGAGTGTCTCTTGATTTTGCCAAAGATATTCCCAGTCGGCTGGGGCTTTTGGCAAAACTTCAGAATTATAAATTAAACCCGTCGTTCCCCAGTTAAATGGTAAACTGTAGCGGTTATTGGGGTCGTAGCTAGGGTTTTTAAATTGGGGAAATAAATTCTCTAAACCATTGAGGCGAGAGTGATTTAATTCGATTAACAAATTTTTCTCGACCATCTTCTGTACCATATAGTCAGATGGATAAATTACACTGTAAGCACCACCACCTCCGGCTAAGACTTTAGCTAACATCACTTCATTAGAATCATAAGTATCTACAAGTACTTGTAACCCAGTTTGAGTGCTGAAAGTTTGGATTAACTTTTTATCAGCATATTGTGTCCAAGTATAAAGGTACAATTTATCACTTTTACTTGATTGTGTTGCCGCCCGCACATTAGCTAATCTCCAACCACAACCAGTTAAAGATAAGCTGGAAAGTGCTGCTAATTTTTGTAAGAATTTTCTTCTATTTGTCATTTGTTATTTGTTATTTGTCATTTGTTATTTGTCATTGGTCATTTGGGTTGGAAGTATTGCCTATTGATTTTAAGTATGAGTTTAACTTTGGCGCTAGTTCATTAATAATATTTTTGATACTCTGAGTTTGTTCAAGAGTTAAAAGATTACGTTTATAAGCACGTCTTAGCCAATGTTGCGTTTCATTCAATGAACCTCTTGCTATCCTAACAAAACGTTTATTTTCTTGATAACTACCTCTACCCATTCCCTCCGCTATATTTGCACCAATACTATCTGCTGAACGTACAATTTGTTTACCCACAGTATCTTGAGCTAAAGGTTTCCAATTATGAACAATTTGCCAAATTTCATCGGCTAATTTTTCTGATAATTGATAAACTCGTAAATCTTGAAAGCGTTTAGTTGACATTAGCTCAATATATATATTTGGCTTTGCTAGATTTAGTCAATTATATTTACTAAATTGTCATTCAACAAATAACCAATGACAAATGACAATTGACCAATGACCAATAACTATTGACTAATAGCCAAACAATCACTTTCAGCCCATAAAACATAAATTGGTGTATCTCTGTCTGGCAAATTACCAAAGGTATTAGGTTGGAGAACATTGATATTTATGCCATTGGTTAATTCAACAACATAAGTAACATGGGTTCCTAAATACATAACATTAACTAGTCTGCCTTCAAAGCAGTTAGTTGGTAAATTGGGTGGATAGATTGATAGTTGAATTTTTTCGGGACGTACACTCACCACTACAGATTGAGATAATTCGATGGGTGTATCTTCATAGCGGGTGACGATAATTTTTAGACCCGTTTTGGTGAGAACTTGGATACATTCAGCTTCGACAGCAGCAATTTCCCCACTAAATAAATTAGTATCACCAATAAAATCAGCCACAAAAGCGGTTTGGGGATGTTCGTAAATTTCGCTGGGTGTACCAATTTGCTCAATTTTGCCTTGATTCATCACCGCAATGCGATCGCTCAAAGACAAAGCTTCTTCTTGGTCGTGAGTCACTAAAATAAAGGTTAAGCCTAACTTTTGATGTAAATTAGACAACTCAACCTGCATCTCTTTCCGCAGCTTTAAATCCAACGCGGCTAAAGGTTCATCTAACAGCACCACAGCCGGTTGATTTACTAATGCCCTAGCTAATGCTACCCTTTGCTGTTGACCACCAGAAAGTTGATTGGGAAAGCGCGATCGCAAACTTTCCATTTTGACGAGTTTTAAAGCTTCTGTCACTCGACTTTCAATTTCTGATTTACGAAGTTTTTTTAATTGCAGTCCAAAGGCGATGTTATCCCAAACATTCAGGTGATTGAACAGCGCGTAACTTTGAAATACAGTATTGACTGGACGGCGATAAGGCGGCACATTCGTCATCGGTTGACCTTGAATCAACACCTTACCCGCATCCGCAGTTTCAAATCCAGCAATTAAACGTAATGTTGTTGTCTTGCCACAACCAGAGGGGCCTAAAATACTAAAAAACTCCCCTTGGCGGACATCCAAATCGATTCCATGTACGGCTGGTTCTTGCTTGAAGAACTTAAACACGTTACGCAGTTCCACATCCAAAGGCTGAAACGACGTAATACCCCTCTGATTCTGCACAACAGATTGAGCCATAATCCTCAGTAGAATGCTGTGATTTAACCTGATTGTTTCCGTGAATGTAGCCTATTAAGCAGACTTAAAAAACACTTTGGTTTATTGTATCCGCCAAAAACCCCAGATCGGGAATATACTTTGGTGATTGTTACAAGCTTAATAGCAAGATTGGATTTTGGGCATTCTAGAGCAAGTGTTGGGCGTGGGAAAATTATTCACCCTCAAATCTAAAATCTAAAATATTTGTCTTATGGCGTTATTTTCATCACCCTTATCGAACAGCAAAAAAGATACACGGACTGTTGGACGCGGTATTCAATCAATATTTTTAATTGGGTTCACTTTATTGACGCTGGTTGGAATTGAAGCACGATTAGCATATTTACAAATCGTTGAAGGATCTCAACTGCGAAAACGTGCTGAATCTAACCGTGTTCGGACAATTCTCAAACAACCAGAACGAGGTAATATTTTTGACCGGAATGGGAAGTTGTTAGCCACCACCAGATATCCCCATTCTGTATATTTGTGGCCTCTAGCACACACTAAACCATCTTGGTCAGTGGTTGCGCCACGGTTATCCAAAATTCTGGGTATTTCCCAAGAAGAAATGGAAAAGAAACTGGATGCGGCTGGCGCTAACTCAGCTTCACTGATTCGGATTGCGCGTGATGTCAGCGAAGCCCAAATTACGGCGTTAAAAGAGTATGAAAGCGAACTGAAAGATGTGGAAATTAACACAGATGCAGTACGCTACTATCCACATGGGCAAGAATTAGCCCATGTACTGGGTTATACAAGGGAACTGACCCCCGAACAGTTAAAAGATAAGCAAAAAGAAGGCTACCGTCTGGGTGATGTGATTGGTCAGATGGGTATAGAAAAAGCTTATGAAACGACATTACGCGGTGAATGGGGTGGTCAGCAAGTGGAAGTGGATGGCGCAGGTCGCCCAATCCGCATTTTAGGGGAAAAACAAGCTAAAGCTGGCAAGGATTTACATTTAACTATAGATTGGGAACTGCAAAAAGCCGCCGACAAAGCTTTAGGTAAGTATCAAGGTGCAATTGTCGCCCTTGATCCCCGAAATGGTGCAGTTTTAGCGATGGTGTCTCATCCTGATTTCGACCCGAATATTTTTTCTAAGCAAAAACTCTCCGAGAAAGATTGGGAAAGTGTGCAAGGAAAAGACCATCCTTTAGTTAATCGGGCTTTAAGTGCTTTTCCGCCTGCAAGTACGTTCAAAATTGTCACCACTACGGCGGGGTTAGAATCGGGTAAATTTTCTCCTGGAACAGTGTTGCAAACCTATGGTTCTTTGACTGTTGGTGGTGTAACTTTTGGTGAATGGAATCATGCGGGATTTGGGCCTTTGGGATTTCCCAGGGCAATGGCTATGAGTAGTGATACATTCTTTTATCAAATTGGTAAAGGTGTTGGTGGCCCGACTTTAATTACATGGGCGCAGAAATACGGTTTCGGTCAAAAAACTGGAATTGAGTTCCCCAGCGAAGAAACTAGGGGTTTGGTTCCCGATGAAAATTGGAAACAAAAAGCTTGGAAGATACCTTGGACTGTAGGCGACACAATTAATATGTCCATTGGTCAAGGTGCTTTGCAAGTCACACCACTGCAATCAGCAATTATGTTTTCTGTCCCTGCTAATGGGGGATATCGTGTCAAACCCCATTTATTGAAAGATAACGAGGAAGCAAAAAGTTGGCGCGAGTCTTTAAATATGAAGCAGTCAACTATTAATGTTCTCCGCGATGGACTGCGAAAGGTAATTACTGAAGGTACAGGGAAACGTTTAAATCTACCAACGATCGCCCCTGCTTCTGGTAAGAGTGGTACAGCAGAGGCTGGTGTTGGTCGGCCTAATCATACATGGTTTGGTGCTTATGCCCCAAGCGATCGCCCAGAAATTACCGTTGTCGCCTTTGGGGAAAATTCCGGGGATCACGGTGGTACAGTCTGCGGCCCAATGGTTTTACAGGTATTGGAAGCATATTTCCAACATAAGTATCCAGGGAAGTACCAAAAACCAGAATCAGCTAATTCTCAAAATGGTAGTGCTGTTAACGGCGACTAATACGGAATTTGTCATTGGTCATTTGTATTTGCAAAGAATCAAGAACAAACGACCAATGAAAGTTTCCACCAGAAAATTGGCCCTCAAAGGAGAGTGAAGATGAAAAAAGTAGCAGTATTTGGCAATGCTGGCGGCGGTAAATCAACACTCAGCCAGAAATTATCCCAAATCACTGGTTTACCACTTCACGTCTTGGACAAGATTAAATTTCAACCAGGCGGTGCTGCGGTTGCTCAAGAAGATTATCAGCAAACCCATCAGCAAATTTTAGCCACTGACCGATGGATTATTGATGGGTTTGGCAGTATGGAAACCCTCTGGCCACGATTGGATGAAGCAGATACCCTGGTTTATGTCGATTTACCGCTATATGTGCATTTTTGGTGGGTAACTAAAAGATTAATCACAGGTTACTTTCAACCGCCAGAAGGCTGGCCACAAAATAGCCCAATCTTCAAGAGTTCCCTGAGTAGTTACCGCGCACTTTGGTTATGTCATAAATATTTAACCCCAAAATATCGTGAGTGCATCCAGCAGGCTCAAAGCACTAAAAATGTCTATCACATTCGCTCGATTCAACAGATTTCGCAGTTTTTGGAACTAATTGAACATGAGACTAACTTTAGCGATTTCTAGCTACAGAAAAGCTCTTAGGAATTTTCCTTTTGATATGATTCTAAAATTCCACTGCGAATCATTAACTGTGGCCAAATAAACACAAAAAAGCCCATCCAAATAAGTACAGGAATTGACACAAGAATTGTTAACCAAATAATTTTAAATAGGAACCAACTACCACTAATCAAGATTACAGATGTCAAAACTATAGACCAAGGTTGACACCACCAAGGTTTATAATCCCAAGGATTTAAAGGTTTTTGTTCAGACATAAAACATCATAGATTGTTTGAATGGAACAGGGATGAGAGGCTAGTACCGCTACGCGGAAGTCAAAAGTTAAAAGTCAAAAGTTAAAAAGCTGATATCACAAGCTTTTCACTAACTTGAAATGGTATCTTTACTTCCGCCACGTTGTAATAGGGATTAGAGTTTTTTAGAACTCAATACTTTGCTTACCTTACACCTCTACACCCCTGTGTTTTTTAATTAACCATTCACAATATATTGCGAATCAATCGCCGCTACACGGCCAGCATCGACCAAGGCTTGATAAACCATCACCGCTACCTCCGCCCTTGTGGCATCGCGGGTGGGGTTGAGTTGCTTCAAGTTGGGATGATTGACGATAATTCTTTTATCTATGGCTTTGGCTATCTCATCTTTGGCATAGTCAGGAATTTTGGCTTGGTCATCGAAAATTTTGATAGCGTTGGCAACATTACTAGCTGTGCCTAGCCCTAGTCCATTCACGAGAGAAACCAGAACTTGCACACGCTGGATATTTTGGTTAGGGCGGAATGTATTATCTGGGAAACCAGAGAGAAATTGACCTTGATAGGCTTGCTGAATGACTTTAGCTGCCCAGAAGTTAGCTGCTACATCTTTAAATTGTGTTGCTGCCCGTTTTGAGGATGGTGCAAAAGCTTTGACAATTAATGCTGCATATTGCGCCCTAGTCATGGTTGCATTTGGTCTAAAGGTGCGGTCGGGGAAACCGTTAACTATGCCTTGTCTGACTAATTCTCTAATAAAGGCTGCTGCCCAATGATTAGCAATATCGGTTAAGTCGATGGGTGCAGGTGTAGGCGTTGGTGTGGGTTTTGGTGTTGGTGTTGGTGTGGGTACAGGGGTTGGTGTTGGTTCTGGGTCTATTTCTGGTTCTGGGTCTGGGGTGGGTGTGGGTATTGGTATTGGTACTGGTACTGGTGTGGGTTTTGGTATTGGTGTGGGGGTTGGTACTGGTGTTGGTATGGGTGTTGGTACAGGGGTAGGTGTGGGCGTAGGAGTCGGTACGGGAATCGGTGTGGGCGTTGGTACGGGAGTCGGAGTAGGTGTGGGGGTTGGTACGGGAATCGGTGTGGGTGTTGGTATGGGAGTAGGAGTAGGCGTAGGGGTCGGTACTGGTGTTGGTGTGGGAATTGGAGTACTAGCAAACTCGATATTACCGCTAACTTTGCTGGGATCAATTTGATTACCAACGGAAATTAGTCGATTGGAACTAGCATTTTGTAAGTCGAATTTGCCGTTATTGCGGAACGTGTTACCGCCAGAACTGGAGGTACTGCCTAAGTCTGGTAGGGCGGTGGAAATTACAGTTAGACCATCGTCGGTATTATTTTCACTCACATTGTTACGTAATACGGGGCGGGCGCTACCAGAAACGACGATGCCAGAACGGTTTTCGGTAAATTTGTTATTTAAAAGTGTGGGTGAGGCTGTATCACTAATCGCTATACCAAAACCTGTTTTAATGCAGGTGTTGTCTTGAATTTGACCTTTGGCATTTTTAGCGATCGCAATTCCATTAGCTGCATTCTCTGTAAATACATTACCCTGAACTACTGGGTTCGCATCACCAGTGGCAAATACTCCCTCTCGCTTATTATTCTTGAAGGTGCAATTGGCAATGGTCGGAGTTGTTGATTCTGACCAAACACCACTACCGCGAGATGCTGGGTTGGTCACAGTCACTCCCCGCAGTTCCGAACCATCTAACATCACAAAGGTGACGTTTTGACCCGCAAAAGTCCGACTCAGATAGTTACCACTTCCTTCAATTAAAATATTGCTGCCTTTGTTGGCTTCGTTACCAATCACTTTCACACCAAATGGAATGGTTAAGGGAAACACTTCTCCACTAGTAACGCTGTAATTTCCATCTGTAAGTTGAATAATGGTATCAGGTGTGGCAACCTTGAGGGCTTGGCTAATGGTTTTAAATGGCGCTTGCTGGCTACCAGGGTTGGTACTATTGCCAGTTAAAGGATTTACGTAAAATTTTTGAGGCATATTTATACCGCTAAAACATAGTCATACTATTAGCTCTAACTGGTAAAATGGCTAGTTATTGCTAAAATTTGCAACATTGACTACCAAATTTAACGGCTAAATTCCTGAAATTCCCAGATAGACAAACTTACCCCAAACACGCGGATAGGTAGGTGTACAAAATCGTCTTTGAGGAATAACGGCTGGATTCCTTGGAGGGTAAGCTTTTGCAGAAAAATTTAATTAAAATTATCCGCGCACCTTATACAGTCTGGGTTTCAGCATTTTCATGTAAATCAACTGACATTTCATCATGTTAGAATTATGCCATCCGCGAAACTGCACCTTGAAAACTAAATACAGCAAGCTTTTCCGGCTTCCGCAGTTAAAATCTCACTTAATCCCTATCAGGGATTGAAAAAAAATCAGACGGAGACTGATTCATTTTTAAGAGAGTGTTAAAATCTCACTTAATCCCTATCAGGGATTGAAAATGATTTTTTCATATTTCATGGTGCTGACATCAATGGCAGGTTAAAATCTCACTTAATCCCTATCAGGGATTGAAAAGACTGGTGTCCTGTTCCAGAACAACTAATCGGCGATCGCCGGTTAAAATCTCACTTAATCCCTATCAGGGATTGAAAAGAGCAAGCAAGGCAGTTGGCGTTGGTATCTAATGCCAACCGTTGTTAAAATCTCACTTAATCCCTATCAGGGATTGAAAATCAAGATTGGTGATCCGTCTTGCGGACTCTGATGGTTAAAATCTCACTTAATCCCTATCAGGGATTGAAAAAGAACGCGTTCCTGAAGATACTTGAGATTGATTCGTTAAAATCTCACTTAATCCCTATCAGGGATTGAAAATAACTTATCAGAGAAATTAACCATGTCTAATCTATCAGTTAAAATCTCACTTAATCCCTATCAGGGATTGAAAATAGCTGGAAACTTGCCTTTAGCTGGAGCAGTTCGTTAAAATCTCACTTAATCCCTATCAGGGATTGAAAAAGATTTCAGCAACTGATTATATCTCATTGCGTAGGGTTATAGAGTTAAAATCTCACTTAATCCCTATCAGGGATTGAAAACATAATCACCATCCAATTTGCCGGAAGCGACTACGTTAAAATCTCACTTAATCCCTATCAGGGATTGAAACCACCAGCAAGCGATCGCAGGTCAGAAATCATTCGTTAAAATCTCACTTAATCCCTATCAGGGATTGAAACTATCACACTCCTTGTGCCAAATAAATGATATCAAATCCGGTTAAAATCTCACTTAATCCCTATCAGGGATTGAAACGGCACACTACCGTTTTTCCTTGTATACACACACCAGGTTAAAATCTCACTTAATCCCTATCAGGGATTGAAACGAGCAACTAAATTTGTTTTAAATTTTAAAATGTGTTAAAATCTCACTTAATCCCTATCAGGGATTGAAACTCATCAATTTTTGTTGGTGTTTTTGGTAATCTATAAAGTTAAAATCTCACTTAATCCCTATCAGGGATTGAAACGATATTAAGGTAAAACCAACGCCATCCAAGGGTGGTTAAAATCTCACTTAATCCCTATCAGGGATTGAAACCTGTAGCTGCTAATTGCAAACGGTTTTACTTTTAAGTTAAAATCTCACTTAATCCCTATCAGGGATTGAAACGCATAGCGAGTGGTGACTTTGCTCAGTAGTAGAATTGTTAAAATCTCACTTAATCCCTATCAGGGATTGAAACAAATGTAACTACAACAGGAGAGTTATACATATACATGTTAAAATCTCACTTAATCCCTATCAGGGATTGAAACAAGGCGCATAATATTGATTAACACTGGCAACGCGATTGTTAAAATCTCACTTAATCCCTATCAGGGATTGAAACTATTAAAAACTTATCTTTATCAATTTTGATAGCCTCATAACGTTAAAATCTCACTTAATCCCTATCAGGGATTGAAACTCAACTACATTTTGAGCTATTAACAGCAGGCGATCGCGCGTTAAAATCTCACTTAATCCCTATCAGGGATTGAAACCTTGTATTACTTGCTTGCTGTTGCCCACAAGGATGTTTCTTGTTTCGCGCAAAGGCGCAAAGACGCAAAGAATCAATATTTACTCTCTGCTAAAAACCTTAATTCATCCCGCAAATAAGCAACGCTCAAAAATTACTATTTCACATGAACCGGAAACACACCCAAAGCAATTAATCTAGCGGGTAAATCGCGCAAAATTGGTAAGCGTAACAATGCTGGCGGTTGAAAAGTCTGATTAGCAGATAATACAGGTGCAAATACTCGCTTTTGAATAAATGTCTGAAATGCTTGAATAATGCGTGTCGGTAACTCTCGCTGACGCTGAACTTTGGCTAAGTCACTCAGCTTGACTTGGTGATTTTGCAGAGGTTGGCTGAGGACATTAGCGGCTACGACTGCATCTTGAATGGCGTAGTTAATCCCCACACCGCCAACGGGAGACATAATATGAGCAGCATCACCAATGAGTAACAACCCTGGAAGATACCACTGTTTAACGCGGCTTGATTCTACCGATAAAAAAGCGACTTGTGACCAATCTTGAAGAGTATACAAGCGATCGCTTAATTCTGGCACAACTTCCACAATCGATTTCTTTAACTCTTCCAAACCAGCCGTCCGCAGTTTTTGATAGCCGCCTTTAGGAATTACATAAGCAATTTGCCACTCTGTACCACGGTCAAGCATCGCTACAATATGTCCAGGTGCAAAACGTCCCATTCCCCCATCAAATTCTTGAGGATGGCGGGGTAAGCGAAACCAGAGAATATCCATCGGTGGAGAAGTTTCAATAGATGCAAACTCTCCCATTTGTCTTAACTTGGAGTGACGACCATCTGCGCCAACTGTCAGCATAGCGCGGACTTCGTGCCAACCACCGCCACCCCGATAACGCACTCCTGTCACTACCCCATTTTCTGTCATGAGTTCTTGAACATTCGCACCCATCACTAACTGAAAATTTGGATATTGTTGCGCTTCTTGGGTGATGAACTCCAAAAATTTTACCTGGGGCAACATTGTAATGTAGGGATAATTTGTGTTCAGGTGACTAAAATCTGCCAGAGTAAAAGTATTTTGCGGAGTTTTCACTTGAATTTGGCGCATTTTAGTATGAGGTAATTGTAATAGGCGATCGCTTAAATTCAATTCCTCCATAATTTGCATTACTGAAGGATGAATTGTATCTCCCCGAAAGTCGCGGTCAAAATCTTTATGCGCCTCTAGCAACATCACAGATATACCTTGACGCGCCAACAAAAAAGCTAAAACCACCCCAGCCGGGCCGCCACCCACAATACAACAATCAGTAGTGTGTTGATCTATAATCTCATGGGCTGGGTTTACAGTTGTGTCTGCAAGCGCATTAGTCGGTAGATGAGTAGTCATCACAACACCTCCAGATAGCCCTATCACCCAGGGTAGTTTGCTTTTTCTGGTAGCAGCAAATTTTTTAACTTTTTGTAGTCATTTATGTGAGTAACAAAGACAAGGGGGAGAAGGGGGACAAGGGAGACAAGGGGGAGAGATACGGTTCAGCCAGTAGGGTGTGTTAGGCGTAAGCCGTAACGCACCACAGGTTTTGCGGTAGATGCGTTACGCTGTCGCTAACACATCCTACTTATATTTCAACTTACATTTTTGCCAAAATTTGTTGATTTGATTTTTTCACTTTCGCAATCCAATCTTGATATAAGTTGAGAATTTCTGAGTAGGAAAGTTTGCCTTCCGCCATCAGTTCAAATAACGAAGGTAGGAAGAACTTGGGTAAAATAGGAAAGAAATATTTACTCAGACGATTCCTGAATAACAACTCAACAAATAACTTTTTCGAGATAGGAAAAGCGTAATCACTTAATTCTACTAAAGCAATTCCATCAGCTTGACGTTGAAGACTAAACTTTTCCACAGCTACGGCTAAATTATCACCACATTCATCTAAAATTTGGTTAAAAATAGCTACATCTTCCAAGGCGGCGTTACAACCTTGTCCGAGAGATGGGGAAACTCCATGCGCCGCATCGCCAATCAACAAAACACTATCACCGTAATGATAGCGGTTACAGCGCACTGTCAGCACTCTAGATACAGGTCTATTAGCAAAATCTTCCGCTTCTGATTCTGGTAATACTTGGGCAATTTCTGGGAAATTTTGGTGTAAATAGTTGAATACTTCTTGTTTGGTAGTCAGTTCAGGAATGGTTTTATCTTTGTGCGGAAACACAATTACACCATTCCAACTGCTGTCCATTTGATAGACTAATAAAATATTTATACTGTTATCTAACCGCCAAGAGTTGACTTTATTTTGTTGCCAGTTGAGATTTAATTTAGGGTCTAATGGTGGTAAGAAAAAAGATTTGTAGTCATTTGCAACATAATTTTGTTGACACTGAAAGTTCTCTGTTTGTAGAAAACCTTCCCTAACTACTGAACGCGACCCATCTGCACCAATTAATAAGTCATAATCAACGGTAATTTCTGTGTCAGTATCCAGTTGTTTAAACTTTATTTGCTTTGTAGTAAAATCTACTTGTGTACATTCATGATTGAAGTGAAGATTAACTTGATTGCTGCCTTTGATGGTCAACTGTTCTAATAATTGAATTACCAAGCTCGTTCTGTCCAGGGTTAACTGTGAGTAGCTTCTACTGAATACCCGTGTTTTACCATTTTTTTGGTGCAGTGCGGCTCCATTAGTTTCTAAGCTGATGGCTTTTACAGCTTCCTTCAGTCCCTCAATTTGCTGTAAAGCATTGATCCCGCGTTGACTGAGAACAATCGAAAAGGTGCGCGACTTAGAAAAGGCGACAGTGCGGGGATCACTGCGAAAATCAAAAATATCGATTTGATATTTTTCTTGACGACGTAGTAAATAGTGAGCCAGTAGGACTCCGCTAGGGCCAGCACCAACGATCGCTACTCTTTTCACCATAATTCAACTCATAACTACCCAACCTCATAATATATTCATCGGATCAACATCTATAGTCAAGCTAACGCCATCACCACATAACTCTCTAATTTCGTCCCAATTGGGTAACTGGGGTAATTCATCAGGGTTAAATTTTAATAAGATTTGCCAGCGATAACGGTTCGCTACTCGCATTACCCCGGCTGGTGCAGGGCCGAGAATTTCAAAGCCTTCATTGTTCCCCAAGTTGGCAGCGATAATTTGGGCAGTATTCTGCACTTGAATGGGGTCAAGGCTACTGAGACGCAATAAAATTAACCTGCCATAAGGGGGATAATCAAGGTCACGCCGTTTTTCTAACTCAGTTTGACAAAAAGATTGATAATCGTGGGTGCAAACTGCGGCAATTACGGGATCTTCTGGGGTGTAAGTCTGCACAATGACTCTCCCTGCATCATCACCTCTTCCCGCACGTCCCGCCACCTGGGTAAGAGTTTGAAAAGCCCGTTCACTGGCGCGGTAGTCTGATAAATGCAGTAGTCCATCCGCAGCCACAACTCCCACTAGAGTAACTTGGGGTAAGTCCAAACCTTTGGTTAACATTTGCGTCCCGACTAATAAATCGGCTTCACCGTTGGCAAACTGAGTTAGCAAGGTGCGGTGTGCGCCTTTGTTGCGGGTGGTATCGCTATCAAACCGGATGCACCGCAATTGGGGAAACTGTTTAGCTAATTCTTGGGTGACACGTTGGGTTCCACTCCCAAAGAATTTTAAGTAAGGCGAACTACAATCGGGACAGAATTTGGGATGCGATCGCACATAATTACAGTAATGACACCGCAATAATTGGGGCGCACCTTCTTCTGCATGGTGATACGCTAAGGACACATCACAGTGCGGACATTCCATCACATAGCCACAACTGCGACAAGACACAAAAGTACTATGTCCCCGGCGATGAATAAATAAAATCCCCTGCTGTCTTTTTTCCTGTAATTGTGCCAAAGCCTCTTGCAAGCTGCGACTAAATATTGACCGATTTCCCTGCTGTAATTCCACCCGCATATCTACCACCTCAACTGGTGGTAAGGGGCGCGAGTTGATGCGTTCTGGTAATGATAGGTAGTGAGTGGGGAGTGGGGAGTGGGGAGTGGGGAGTGGGGAGTGGGGAGTGGGGGTAGACAAGGGAGAGGGGGTAGACAAGGTAGTTGAAACATCGTTTCTTCCTTGTCCCCCTTGTCCCCCTTGTCCTCCCTGTCCCCCTTGTCCCCTTGTCCCCTTGTCCCCCTCCTGCCTTCCCATACTCACCCAACTCTCCAAAGACGGCGTAGCCGAACCCAAAACCAAGGGACAGTTTTCTAACTCAGCCCGCCATTGGGCGACGGTACGGGCGTGGTAGGTGGGGATCGGTGAATCTTGCTTAAAGCTGCTGTCGTGTTCTTCGTCTAAGATGATTAAACCGAGGTTGGGTAAGGGGGCGAAAATAGCACTGCGCGTCCCGATGACTACTTGCGGTTCCCCTGTTAGCATTTGTCGCCAAGTATCGTAACGTTCGCCTTCGGAAAGGGCGCTGTGATAAACGGCGACTTTGTTACCAAACCGGGCGCGGAATCTATCGGTGAGTTGGGGTGTGAGTCCAATTTCCGGGACTAAGACTAAGGCTGATTTACCTTGATTTAATAATGGTGCGATCGCTTGTAAATATACTTCTGTCTTGCCGGAACCTGTTACGCCATGCAACAAGACTTGAGCAAATTTAGTTAATGATTGTATAGTTGCTAAAGCATTAGCTTGGGCAGTATTTAATAACTTTGGCTGGTCTGGCGTTAATGTCGGGCTTTGTTCGGCACGTAAAATTTCCCGTTCTTCAATCACGATGTAACCTTTTTGCGCCAAGGTTTTGAGGATGGAAGAACTCGCATTACAAATTTGCAAGAGTTCGCTGTGCCATAATTCCCCACCGTTGCGGCGCAAAACTTCGATGATTTCTCGCTGACGCTGAGTTAAATCGCGATCGCTACTATCTATTAATGTGACAGCTTTTTGTAATTTGGGGCGAGTTAGTCTGGGGGCTTCTAAATAACTTTCTACCAAACCCAAGCGCAACAATTCCCGCACGCCGCGATAGGTGAACTTGACTTTTTGTTGAATATACGCAAAACTGTAATCCCCTGATGGTTGAGTTTGCAACAGTTGTAAAATCTGCTGGGCGACTGGACTGAGAAAAGCTCGATGAGATTGGCTTTGGGTATTAGTTAAACGAATCCGGCGTTGAGTCCGCCCTAATAATCCCGGCGGTAAAGCCACCCGAATCACCTGAATTAAGGGCGTGTAGTAATATGCTGCGACGCGGTTTAATAATTCCCAATAATAGCTGGGGAAAAACCCCACACTCACCACATCTTCGACTTCTCGAATTTTGTCTGGTGCTAGATCAATATTAGGTGTGCTTAACAACCGAATGGCGATCGCGCCTAACTGTTGTGCGCCAAATGGCACAGTTAATATATCCCCTGATTTTACTTCTAACTGCGGTGGTAAACGGTATGTAAATAATCCGGTAGCGCCTGGACAGTCTACCAAAACTTCAACGTAGCGATTCCCCTTTTGGGCTTGATAAGATTCCCCTGGCTCGGCAACTACTAAATTTTGTAAATTTAAGTCATTAATATACATATTTGTTGTTTTTTCTTGACAGGAATTTATGATCCCTTTTCTTAGCTCTCAAGAATTTAGTCTTTTTCTCTGTAAAAAGTAAAGTGTATTTCGCAATACGTTTATCACTCATGATACTTGATAAGTTTCCCGTTATGTAACCTACTAGACAAATCAAACTTAGCTATACGTGCAATAAATATTTGAAGACTGCTTACCACAAAAACCAAAAATAGGACTCATATTTGATTTAGAGAAAAAACTGCCTACTCCCTACTCACTAACTGCACAGATAATTTCAAAAATAAAACCGACTGACTATAAACCTCTGACTATTTATGAAATCATTTGCCGATTTACTAAATGTGGCATAGCCTTTTTCCGTCCATTGGTAGATATCCAATTATTGGTGTATGTGAGATGCTTTTATACAACTAATTAATTTCAGCTAATTAAATTACTGAAATTGTGACCTTTAGAAAATTTTATGAAATCCAAATAAAATCAAAATCAAAACCTTTACTTTGAGATTAGTTCCCCCCAGAAAAGATGAAAAACTTTATAAAAATATAGGAATTTTTAAGAAATGAGAATAATTACTTGGTTTCTTTTATATTTGTTAAGGTTGAGAATGGTTGAGGGTATTTGACAGATTTAGGGATTAATCAAAAAATAAGAAGTATATCTGTTAGAACCTGAGACAATAATTTTGAGGTGCAATCACCAATATTTGTACAGGGTTTGATCTAGCAGTAATCATACAGGACAGCTAGAAAAGAATTTTTTAGTTTTGCTAAGTGATTAGTAGAAACTTGTACTTGGTAATCAAGAAAGTGCATTTGTTTCTAAGGGGAAACTACCAAGCCGCAAACGAGTAGCTGTCAAGGAATTATGTACCAAACAAAGCAACCATCCCTAAAGGAAACTATGAATATTGCTGAATTGGGAACAATGGAAATATTAGAAACTGCTGCCGATACAGAAGAACAACTACTCGAAAGTTTAGAAATATTGGTAGAAGAAGAATCCCCAATTGCAGAAAATCTCGAACCAGAGGAACGTGATGGGGATGAGATGGCAGCAGCGCGACCTTCAGGATATAACAAAACTGAGCATGATGATGCCGTAGGTGCATTTTTTAAAGAAATGGCACGTTATCCTCTGCTGAAACCAGACGAAGAAGTTGAATTAGCACGGCGAGTCCGATTTTTAGAAGAAGTCCGAGACATCCAAGCCGCCTTGCAAGCCGAACTAGGACAGCCAGCAACCAAAGCCCAAGTAGCCGCCCAGTTCGATATGACAGAAAAGCAGCTAGAAAGCCGCTTATATCAAGGTCGAGTAGCGAAACGCAAAATGATTCGCTCGAACCTCAGACTAGTAGTATCAATTGCCAAACGATATTTAAATCGCGGAGTACCTTTTCTAGATTTAATTCAAGAAGGGGCAATGGGATTAAATCGCGCCACAGAAAAATTTGATCCCGATAAAGGATATAAGTTTTCCACTTATGCTTATTGGTGGATTCGCCAAGCCATTACGCGAGCGATCGCTAATGATGCCAGGACAATTCGCTTACCAATTCACATTGTAGAAAAACTTAACAAACTCAAAAAAGCCCAACGCGAACTCAAACAAAAACTTGGTCATAACCCCACAGAAGCCGAAATGGCCGCTTCTTTGGAAATGACTGTCCAACAACTACGCCAACTACAACAACTACGCCGCCAAGCCCTTTCCCTCAACCATCGCGTCGGTAAAGAAGAAGACACCGAATTGATGGACTTATTAGAAGATGAAGACAACCTGTCTCCTGAAGCCAAAATGAACGAAAACATGATGCGCCAGGAGATTTGGGAAGTTTTAGGTGACGTACTCACCCCACGCGAAAAAGACGTAATTTCTTTGCGTTATGGACTGACAACCAGCGAACCATGCACCTTAGAAGAAGTTGGCAATATGTTTAATTTGTCTCGTGAACGAGTCCGCCAAATTCAAAGCAAAGCCATGCGAAAATTACGCCGTCCCCACATTGCAAAACGCTTGAAAGGTTGGTTAGTTTAAAAGTGCTGAGTGCTGAGTGCTGAGTTTTAGTCAAATGAGTCTTGACTCTTTAGCTTAACTATGGACTAATGACTATGGACTAATGACAAATGACTAATGACCGATTTAATTTTGCGGTTTGCTGAACCGAGTGATAGCAACGTACTATTTCAATTAATTAAACAGTTGGCGGAGTATGAGAAATTATCTCATACCGTTACAGGCAATGTTGCAGCACTACAAGAGCATCTATTTGGTGAACAAAGATATATCGAAGCCATTTTGGCAGAATATCAAGGACAGGCTGTAGGTTTTGCCTTGTTTTTTCACAACTATTCTACCTTTCTGACCAAGCCAGGAATTTATCTCGAAGATTTGTTTGTTTTACCAGAGTATCGCCGTCAGGGTATTGGTAAAGCACTGTTAACCAAACTAGCGCAAATTGCCGTCGAGCGAAATTGCGGACGCTTAGAATGGAGTGTCCTGGATTGGAATGAACCAGCAAAAGCATTTTACCGGAGTATGGGAGCCAGCATCTTAGATGATTGGCGAATTTGTCGTGTCACAGAAGAGAACCTGAAAAATTTAGCCGCCAAGTAATAACAGGACTGACATCAATTTTATCGGAATTACGCATCAAAACGAAAAATCAAGGGTTTTGCCGAGGGTGTAGGGATGTACTTATTCAAAATCCTTACTCCTGGATTTCTCTCTTGTGAGAAATCCAAGTGTGTGGGAGGGGTGGGAGGATAAGAAATCTTTCCCCCCACACTCCCCACACCGCCTACCTATGCGTGAGAAATTCGGGTTACACCCCAAACCCCGTCCAAAATCATTTTTTCGTTTTTTGTTGAGTTATCGTTTGCTGGTTTTGTGATGACTATATCTAAATATTCAAATTTATTGATTTATAGACAGTTTTCAAACATAATTTTTTACTGTGCGATCGCTGCTATTGTAAAATTTGAGACTAACTAGCAAATTTGCTTCGATCAAATTTTTTCTATTTAGGTCAATTATTATACATTCTATATTCTAACTCCTGTTTATTTCTCTGTTTTATTTTTGATACGGGTGCTTCAATATGTTCTGGCAATTAAAAGCGAGCTTGCAACTCAGTTGTCTTCTAATCCTATTGTGCAGGACTATTTTGTCAAAAAAGTTGGTGAGGAATTTCCAGAACTCTCCACAAATCTTTGGCTGCATTCAAATGCCAATGGAATTACCCAGGCAATTCGCTTTATTACCAGCGCGAACGCATCTTAATTGCTAATAAAAATTAGAAAGGAAATTCAAATATTAAATGAAAATTTTTTTAATGCACCCCAGACTGTACAAGCCACAGGCTGGTGTAAATCCCATCCAGTGCGATTAATTCTTCGTGTGTACCCTGCTCGACAATTTGACCATGTTCCATCACATATATGCAATGACTATGGCGAATTGTGGAAAGACGGTGAGCGATCGCAATAGTTGTCCGATTTACTGTAATCTTTTCTAAAGAGCGTTGAATAGCTGCTTCCGTCTCATTATCCACCGCAGATGTCGCCTCATCTAAAATCAAAATCGGCGGATTTTTCAACACTGCTCTAGCTATAGCAATACGTTGGCGTTGTCCCCCAGATAACTTTTGTCCTCGTTCCCCAACTATCGTTTCATAACCTTGGGGAAGCTGCATAATAAAATCATGGGCTTCGGCTACTTTTGCCGCATCAATAATGGCTTCTTCTGTCGCATGAAACGTACCGTAGGCAATATTTTCTGCTACCGTACCATGAAATAAGAATACATCCTGACTAACTAAACCAATACTACGACGCAAATCATACAAATCCAATTTTTGAATATCAATTCCATCAATCGTAATTGCACCAGTAGAAACATCATAAAAACGCAATAATAATTTCACTAAAGTGCTTTTACCCGAACCTGTAGAACCAACAACCGCAATAGTTTTTCCAGCAGGAATAATTAAAGATAAATCTTTAATTATCGCAGTGCTGTTGCGATAGGCAAAAGTCACATTTTTAAAATCAACTTCACCGCGCACCTGTTCCACCACTAAAGGCACATCTCCCGTAGTAATTTGGATAGGAGTATCTAATAAATCCATCACCCGCTTAGTAGAAGCCATTGCTCGCTGATAGTGATCAAAAGTTTCCCCTAAAAAGACTAATGGCCATAATAATCTTTGTACAAGCACCAGTAAAACACTATAATTACCTATAGATATTTTCCCTGAATATGCAGCCATTCCTCCCAGGAATAATAAAGCCGTAAACCCTGCTAAAACCAACATTCTAATTAAGGGGACAAAAGCCGCAGAAAGTTTAATGGCTTTAGTATTACTTTTTCTATAAGCTTCACTTTCCTCGGCTAATCTGATATTTTCATAATTTTCTGCCGTGAAACTTTTAATAGTAGTAATTCCACTAATGTTATTAGACAGTCTTGCGTTAAGAAAACCAACTTTTTCTCTAACATCAGCATAACGAGGTTCGAGACGTTTTTGATATACCAATGAACCCCAAAGAATAAAGGGCATTGGTAACATTGCTACCAGAGTAATATTAACTGGTAAGATGAAAAATGCCCCAACAATTAAAATTATCAAAGCAGTTGTGACTTGAATAATTTCATTTGCTCCCCCATTTAAAAAGTCTTCGAGTTGGTTGATATCATCACTGAGAATTGACATCAAACCGCCTGTGCTGCTGTCTTCAAAATAAGCTGATTCTAATTGTTGTAAATGATTGTAAGCATCTAAACGTAAGTGATGCTGGATATTTTGTGCGACATTGCGCCAAAGTCGGTCATAAGCATACTGAGAAAGTGACTCAAAAACCCAAATAATAATAGTAATTAATGAAAGTGCAGCAAATTGCCATACTACTTCTTTAATGCCAAGTTTAGCAATAACAGAATTTTGTTGTTGCACTAATATATCGACCGCAATACCCACTAACCAAGGTGGTGCTATATCTAAAATGGTATTAATTACAGAATAGGTAGAGGCTTGATAAATCTGTCCGCGATATTTTTCCCCATATCGCAGTAGTCGTTGCAAGGGAGAGAGTTGATTTGATCCTTGATGAAATTTAGGTGTCATTGTCTGAATGAAACTTTAGGAATTTAATTTTTTTAATTAGTCATTACAAATGTAATTACTCAAAATATATAAATATTACTATTTTTTGATATATAATTTCTATCCAAAAACGGCAAATTTTTATCCCAAAATGGTAATTTATAGGTTATTTAGATAACACGTCTATGTAAAATCAGAACAAAACGTTATGATATGGCAGTGCTGAGAATACTTTATGCGTCGAGATTCGATATTTTATAAATTATTTCAACAATCCCCTAGTTTGTTATTTTCGTTATTGGCGAACCCACCAAGTAATGCAGATGAATATATATTTGATTCGGTAGCTGTTAAAGAACCAAAGTTTGAAATTGATGGGGTATTTCTACCACCACAAAATCAAAATCCAGGTGTAGTGTATTTCTGTGAGGTACAGTTTCAAAAAGACGAAAGACTCTACGAAAGAGTATTTGCAGAATCGTATTTGTACTTTTACCGCAACCGTGACAGATTTAGTAATTTGCAAATCGTGATAATTTACCCATCTCGTAGTTTAGAACAAACTGATATTAATCCTTATCTCAGTCAACTGAATAGCCCCCAGGTAAATCGGATATATTTAGATGAGTTGGGTGATATTCGCTCCTTACCTGTGTGGGTTGGGTTGATGGTGTTGACTACTTTGGAAGAAGAACGTACTACTGAAGAAGCCAGGTATTTATTAACCAGGAGTCAGCAGGAAAATTCTCAACCAGAAAATCGCGCCATAATAGAGTTACTGGTGACGATCATGGTGTACAAGTTTGAAGGTAAAAACCAAAGGGAGGTAGAACAGATGTTGGGAATTACACTCCAAGAAACACGGGTTTATCAGGAAATTAGGGAAGTAGAAGCGCGATCGCTCGTTTTGCATTATCCCGTAGAGTAGGAGAATTACCGCAGGAAGTACGTCAGCGCGTTGAATCCCTGGCGTTGGAAGAATTGGAAAATCTGGGTGAGGCTTTGCTGGATTTTACGGGTATGGCTGATTTACACGCTTGGCTGGAAGCACTTGAAAGCTAACTATATGACTCGTATTTAATTTTTGAAAAAAAACTGTACATCTTAAATATTAGACTGCTGATGTGAGTTGGAGTTTGGAAAAACTTAATTTTGATTCGCTGTTTTAGCCAAGGGTAATAGTTGCTCTTGTAAAAATTTAAGTGTAATTTGTGTACCACTCGGTGAAGGTAAACCTAAACAAATATAAGTAGGAATAAAGTAGACTCGTTTGTTTCTACTCGCACTTAATGACTGAGCGAGAGTGTTTGTATTCCAAGATTTTTTGACAGATGTTAATTGAGTTTTAGCAAAACTATTTGTATTTTTTATATTGCTTAACTCAACAATGTTATGTCCTTGGACAATGATTAAATCGGCATTAAGTTGGGGTAATATTTCTACCGAAATCGGTTGAGTAATATTTGTTGGTGTAGAGTTGGAAACCTTAGCCAGTTTAAATCCAATATCCTCTAATAAACCCCCACAAAAATCTAGAGGAGTCACCAGATTGATTGATGAGTTGAGTTGTTCTGAGGACACCATCAGGACTTTTGGATAGGCTTTGACAACAGGTGCTAATGCTTTACGGGTTTTTGTTATTTGTTGACGATGGGCTGCTATGATTTTTTTAGCCTGATTGCTACGTCCTAATACTTGAGCGATCGCCTGTAAAGAATCTTGCCATTTATTGCCACCAACATAATCAAATAGCAATGTGGGCGCGATTTGCGATAATTGACCATATTGTTGCTGATTTCCCCGAATATCTCCCAAAATTAAATCTGGCTTGAGTTTGATAATAGTTTCTAGGGATGGTTTGCTACTCATTCCCAGGTTAGCAATTGGGTGAGTGATGCGATCGCCTAAATAGGGAATCTGTTCTTGAGGACGATCAAAATCACCACGGCGATTGCTAAATATTTCCGCGTAGCCAATCGGCTGCACACCCAATAAAAGTACAATATCTAACATCTTGGGATTGAGAACCACAATCTGTTTTGGTTGTCCACAAATCTGCGTTTCTCCCCCCAGATGTTGCACTGTTTGACAATCACCTCTGGGTGTGAGATGGGAAGATGAGATGTCAGACGGTTGGCGATGACAACCTAAAACTAAAACCAACATCAAACAACTTAACAGCAATAATCGCACAATTACCTTCATCCTAAAAACTCACCGAAATCGAACCCACCACTGTAAATGGTTCTCCAGGAATACCTGCATTTGTGCGGCTACCAAATCCACCCCGACTGTTGGTATATTCCACATCAAATAGATTGCGGAAATTAAGAGCAAACTTCCAATTATCTCGGCGGTAAAATAATGCTGCATTGGTGAGAACATAGCTATCTAGGGTAAAACTATTATTCAAATCTCCCTGACGTTCACCAACATAATTAATTCCGATTCCTCCACCCAAACCTTGCAAACTCCCGCTTTGAATTTCGTAGGTTGTCCATAAACTGGCTTGATATTGGGGAATTCCAATCAATCTGTTCCCCACCGGAATAGTATTATCTTGAGTTATCGTTGCATCCGTATAGCTATAGGAAGCAATGATATTCCAACCGGGTAAAATTTTTCCCGTCAAGTCGAATTCTACACCTTGACTGCGCTGTTCACCGGTGGCGATGGAAATACCCAAACCGGGAAAATTTGGATCTTCAGTAGCGACATTCTGCTTGGTAACGTCGAAATAAGCTAACGTCGCCAACAAATTCCCGCCTAATAGTTCTGTTTTTACCCCCACTTCAAATCCTTCCCCCCGTTCAGGTTCTAAGGGGTTGCCATCTGCGCCGATGTCATCCACACTGGGGTTAAACGATCGCGAATAACTGCCGTAAAAAGAAACATTGGGAATTGGTTGATAAACTACACCGATTCTGGGTGTCCAGGCAGAATCATTTTGAGTTGTATCACCACCTGGGTAAAATAATGCAGGTACATTCTGATTTCTTTGTGCTACTGTTTCATAACGCAAACCTAGCAGTAGATTTAATTGTTCAGAAATTTCAATTTGATCTTGCAAATAAATTCCTAAGCGATCGATTTCCGAATTGCGGTCAAACAGCAATGTATCAAATTCTGGTCGATTTACGCCATAGCTGGGATTGAAAACATTAATGGGGAATGAGGTAAAGTTAGCTAAAGCAAAGCGGCTGGTATTAGTGCGACTTAAATCTGCACCAAATAGTAAAGTATGTTTGAGTCCACCAGTGGTAAATTTGCCAACAACGTTGGTTTGTAAGGCGTAATTGCGAGAGTTGAAATCATCGAAAGCAAATATTCGCTGGAGTTCGCCAGTTGTTTCATCAAACCCTAGAAAGATGCTGAGTTTATCCGAGAAAACAGTGGAATCTGTGAAGCGAAAAGCATTGCGAATTGACCAATTATCGCTGAATTTGTGGTCTACAGATAAATTCAAACTCAAGAAATCACGCCGCAGAAAATCATCAGGTTCATTGAAAATGCGATCGCGCGGAGTATTGATCACGCCATCCCCAAAAGCCACTTTACCCGAATCCCAAGGCTGTTCGCGGTTGGAGACTTGTAAATCAAAAGCTAGATTGGTGCGATCGCTAATTTCCCATGTTAACGTCGGCGCAATAAAAAATTGCTGAAACTCTTGATCAAAATCTCGAAACCCATCGCGCCGAGAATAAACAGCATTCAACCGATATAGTAGGCGTTTATCATCTGTTAAAGGCCCGGAAATATCTATCTGCGGACGAATCAAGCCATCAGAACCAAATTGTAGTTCAGTTTGATAAAAGGGTTCAGATAGAGGTTGTTTCGTGACGACATTAATTAAACCCCCTGGCTGAATCTCGCCATACAGTATCGATGCTGGCCCTTTTAATACCTCAATGCGTTCTATATTGGCGACTTCGGGAATCTCCGCAAAATCATATTGACGAAAGCCATTTTGCAATACAGGTGCTTGATCAAATCCCCGAATACTATAGTTTAAATCACTACTTGTATCTGTACCGTTATAGACAACACTACTAGAATTTTGTAAAGCTTCCTCCAAGCGCGTTACTTGCTGTTCTTCTAACACTTGACGAGGAATCACCTGAATTGATTGGGGAATTTTCAAAATTGGTGTATCTGTGCGTGTGGCTGTCGTCGCATTCGGTGTGAAATACTGGTCTTGTTCCCCGGTAACTACTAACTCAATTGGTTCATCCTGTTGCGCTGTTGGTTCTTCCTGTGGTGTTTGCGGTGGTTGTGTCGCAGTCGTTGTAGATACTACAGCAAAAATTAAACCTTCATCCCCATCAAATAACTCAACTGTAGGCAAAATTTTCTCACCGGCGATCGTCACACGCACACTATTGACATCTACATTCGTCACGGTGATTTCAGTAATTCCCGCGATTGGTTTTTCCGAACGAAATGTAAAAGCATCGCCATTGGGTAAACGCAACTGAGCATTAGGGATATCTACAATCAAGTTATTACCTTCACCGCGATTTGTGACTTGTAGTTGTTCCCCTTGGTTTGTTTCTAAAATTACCTCCACACCTTTATCTGTGGGATTTGCCTTAACTCCTGTAATTACTACAGTTGATTGAGCCAGTAAAATTTTCTCCCTCGTGCTTTGAATAGTATTTTGCTGTTTTTCTGATGCCAATACCTGTGCAGGCTCGCATATACTACAGATGATCCCGACTACACCCACTACCAACCAGAGATAAATTTTCAGTGATAATGCCAAACCCTTGCTGCTAGAAACCAAACCCCAACTGTTCATACTACTCCCTACACCCCTAAAAATCATCTTGCTTATTGCGTATATTTCTTATTTGCTAACAAACAGAGTGTAAAAGAGTGAAGCAAGTTGAGTCTATCCCAAAACAGTCTTATAGTCCCGAAACCAGCTTTTTACCTAAACCACATTCCCGTGGTGTGATCCCAAACTTGCGCTTAAAAGCAGCCGCAAAATGTCCTAAATGAGAATAGCCGACAATATTAGCTACTTCTGCCACTGTAAAATCAGTATTCTGTAACAGTTGATGCGCTTGTTCCATACGCTGATTTGTCAAATAACCGAACACAGTTGTACCAAACTGCATCTGAAATCCTCTTTGCAAAGTACTTTCACTCAAACCTACCTGTTGCGCCAATTCTGACAATAACGGTGGATTCTCCAAACTCTCTTGTAAAATTTCTTTAGCGTGATGAATTTTAGCAATAGTGTCTCTTTTCAATCGTGATGGTAATTGCTTTACTGTAGTCTCTTCTAAAAAAGGAGCTAACTGCAAAGCCATTAATTCTATGACTTTACCCTGTAAATATATCCGCCTAGTTACGCCTTGATAGGGACAGTTAATAATTTGCATTACAACACTTTGAATAGCTGAATGAGTTGGAGAGTAAAGTAGTGTTTGCCAATCGCTTTCTTTTGCCAAAAATTTTAATTGAGGCAGTATTTCTCCATCTTTTCCAGGAAAAAAAGTCTTCAATAAATGGGGTGGCATTTCTATATCAACACCCAAAATTCTTTGGGAATGCTGATAGCAAATATCAATTTTTTGCTGCATTCCACCACCAGAAATAAAGTTATTTCTATTTTCTCTCCCCATCTGCCCATAAGTATCTGTATACATCCCTAAAGCTAAGGCATGAAATTGCAAGGGATGATGATTAATTGGGGTTTTTAACACCATATCATGATGATACTCTTTGTCAAAAATACATAACCACAGTTGAGGATAGACTTCAATTGTGCGATAGTAGCCTCTACCAAGGTGTTTGGGCATTTGATCGAGATATTCATCTGCTTCTAAACCTGGTGATGCTTCCCTATTTTCCTTGCTTGCTTTTAAAAGTTCATTGTAGTCTTGACTACTTAAAGTAATCGTCATTGTCAGGAATTGCTTACATTAATAATAATTATTTGCAATAATTCTAGCATCAAGTTGAACAGTAATGAAATCAGAATGTCAAAGTATGTATGGTTAGATATTTAATAGAATTTAACTAAAATACTTCATGCGGCGTGACTCAATTTTTTACAAGCTATTTCAACAATCACCAACTCTGTTGTTTGAATTGTTAACCAATCCTCCCACAAATGCTGAGGCATATCGGTTTGATTCAGTAGCAGTCAAAGAACCGAAGTTTGAAATTGATGGGGTCTTTTTACCACCAGAAGATGAAAGTCCGGGTATAGTATATTTCTGTGAGGTACAATTTCAAAGGGATGAACAGCTTTATGAAAGGGTATTTGCAGAATCATCATTATATTTCTATCGTCAGCGTAATAGATTTAGTGATTGGCAAGTTGTGATCATTTACCCTTCCCGTAGTATCGAGCAAAGCGATATTTATCCCCATAGAAATCACCTGAATGGCGACCAAGTGCATCGTATATATTTAGATGAGTTGGGGGATATTCGCTCTTTACCTATATGGGTGGCGTTAATGGTGTTAACTACCCTTGATGATGAACAAGCACCACAGGAAGCAAGGTATTTGCTTACAAGAAGTCAACAAGAAATACCTCAACTCCAAAATCGCGCCATAATAGAGCTATTGACAACTATCATGGTCTACAAGTTTGAAGATAAGAGTCAAAGGGAGGTTGAAGAGATGTTAGGGATTACACTCAAAGAAACAAGAGTTTACCGTGAAATTAAGGAAGAAGGAGAAAAATCGCTGCTTCTGCGTCAATTAACTCGTCGTGTGGGAGAATTATCTCCAGAGAT
This sequence comes from Aulosira sp. FACHB-615, assembly GCF_014698045.1. Lineage (GTDB taxonomy): Bacteria > Cyanobacteriota > Cyanobacteriia > Cyanobacteriales > Nostocaceae > Nostoc_B. Next base: position 144,468 of record NZ_JACJSE010000006.1, on the reverse strand, counting down.
ATGGCAGCAAGTTGAATCTTTGTCCTTAGAGCAATTAGAAAATCTTGGCGAAGCACTGTTAGATTTTCAGGGAATGGCTGATTTAGAGGCTTGGTTTAATCGCTGAAGTTGAACGAGGATAATGCTAAAAAGACTTTGGCGATCGCTTTTTCTTGATTATGATAGACCAAGATGGATAGGAATTTCGATTTGAAATTCAGCGCCTTGTTCTGGTGTGGATAGACAAGTGAGTTTTCCTTTGTGCTTGTTGACAATAATTTGATAGCTAATTGATAAACCTAATCCTGTTCCCACACCGACGGGTTTAGTTGTAAAGAAAGGGTCAAATAAACGTTTGAGTAAATTTTCTGGAATACCTGGCCCATTATCAATAAACCGAATGATAATGTGTTTGGTGTTTGATACAAAAGTCTGAATGCGGATAGAACTAGGGTTTTCTTGGATTTGTGCGAGAGAACGTTTTTGATCTCGTTCTTCTAAAGCATCTAAAGCATTGACCAAAATGTTCATAAACACCTGATTTAAGTGTCCTGGATAGCATTCTACTAAAGGTAAGTTGCCATATTCTTTGATAACTGCGATCGCTGGACGGTTATGTTGTGCCTTGAGGCGATGGGTTAAAATTACTAAAGTGCTATCAATGCCAGAATGAATATCTACAGCTTTACACTCGGCTTCATCCATCCGCGAAAAATTCCGTAGGGAAAGCACAATCTGTGAAATTCGTTCTGCGCCTATCTTCATTGAGGAAAGTAATCGGGGTAAATCTGCTATCAAAAATTCTAAGTCAATAGCATTGATGTGGTCTTGAATCACTTTTTCAGGATGAGGATAGTGTTGTTGATAAAGCCCAATTAAATCTAATAAATTTTGAATGTATTCGGTAGCAGGTTGGATATTACTGTAAATAAAGCTAGTGGGATTGTTGATTTCGTGAGCAACTCCAGCAACTAACTGACCAATAGATGACATTTTCTCACTTTGGATCAGATGAGCTTGAGTATATTGCAATTCTTTGAGGGTTTTCTCTAAATCTTGGGCTTTTTGTCGCAGACACTCTTCCACAGCTTTGAGTTCACTAATATCTCTAGCAACTGTTGATAAATATTCAACTTGTCCATCAGGTGATTTGTGGGCAATTATCAATTGCGAAAGGGGAATTTCTTTGCCATCTGCGCCTAAGAGTGCGGTTTCTCCTACCCAATTACCACAGCGAATTGATTCCGGTATCCCTTGATTAAGGATAATTTCATTTGTCCATTGGGGATGATTTTGAGATAAATTTCTACCTTGAAATGATTCTGTTTCTGACAATCCCAACATTCGGCGAGCAGCTTGATTAAAGTAGAGAACTTGTCCAGTTAAATCAGCAGTACTAATAAAATCTGGTGCGGCTTCAAGAATGGCTAAAAGTTTGGCTTTTTCTTTTTCAACTTGTTGGCGATCGCTCTCATCACGAGATACACCGACTGTCATCACAATTTCACCTTGTTCGTTGCGAATGGCAGATTTGATTGTGTGAAATAAGCGTACTTCGCCATTATATCTAGTCACTTTTTCTTCGGGAATTTCTAAAGTATTTCCTGTTTCAAATACATAAGCATCATCTTTAATATATTGGAGTGTATTATCCGCTTCATTAAAAGGCGCATCAATCAAATCTTTGAGTTCCGATGCGCTCATCCCGTAATAATCACGAAAAGCTTTATTTGCCCAAATAATGCGTGAGTTAGCACCTTTAACTAATACCATATCAGTAATAGCATCTAAGATAGACTGATATTTTTTTTCATTTTCTCGTATAGCTTTTATCGAATTATTAACTTCCGTGAAATCTTTGACAATTGAAATAATACTAATTATTTGACCATTTAAATCAAAAACAGGAATGTTAGACCATTCACAAACAATTATTTTTTGATTTTTGTCTATATTTTCGTTCAGATTGACATTATTTTTTGCTTCTAACTGTTGCAGGAATGACTGCATAATCATGCTCACTTCTGTTCTTGAGTTTTCTGGCACCAATAATTCGATGACATTGCAACCAAGAACTTCATGTTTGCTATAGCCAAATAATTTCTCAGCCGCCAAATTCCATTCGGTAACTTCAAAGGCTGCATTCCACTCAATTATCGGCAACGGGTTGTATTGGGTTAGTAATAGAAGTTTATTTTGTAGCTGTTGTAATTGTTGCTCTGGGGATGGGAACGCAATTTCTGGACAAGCTGTGTGGGAATTCACAGAACAATTCTTAACATTATTGGGCTGAATATTTTGTATTTGTGAGTTCATTTTAAATTTGAGGCATTATATAAGTTTAGTTTGGTTATTAAATTTAGAATGCCCTTTTATTAAAGCTATGTAACATTCTGCCGGATAAATGTGAGGCTTAATCTGCTACCAATTGCATACTGATTGCGAGTATAGCAAGAGTGCGATCGCTGATTTTGATCTGAGTTTTTCTTAACTGCTGAAATCCCCTATTCACAATCATTACAGCGAAGTTTGACAGCCTGTCTTTTGACGAGGGGATTTTCATCAATTGACAATTAAGAATGATATCGTCCGAAATGTACGTTGGTTTCAGAGAGAACACTCCATGAAAAAAGTTATTTCCGTTTTGCTGTTAGGCATTGCCATCTTCACTTTTGCCTTCAGCACCCCAGCTTTAGCCGCCGACACCGACAACGGAGCTAAAGTATTTAGTGCTAATTGTGCTTCTTGTCATGCAGGCGGTAAAAATTTAGTTAACGCTGCCAAGACATTGAAAAAAGAAGATTTAGAAAAGTATGGGATGTACTCCGCAGAAGCCATTATTGCTCAAGTAACAAATGGTAAAAATGCCATGCCTGCTTTTAAAGGTCGTCTAAAAGCTAATCAAATTGAAGATGTCGCTGCTTACGTGTTAGACAAGGCAGACAAAAGCTGGAAGTAGAGTATAGATTAGTATAGTCTTACAAACTGCGGGGCGAATTGTCCCGCAGATTATGTTGTTTTGCCGAAATTGTCGATGATAATTATGACTAATTTTTGGCGGTTTTTATTCAGTTTGCTAGTTGTGTTTTCTTTGACTTTTGCGAGTCAGCTTTTATTGCCGTCAACATCCCTGGCTCAAAGTGTCTCTAACCAGTCTGTGGATTTAGGCGTTGTGCAGATGCAGCAAGGCAATTATGAACTAGCCATAGTTCACTTTAATCAAGCAATTGCCCAGAACGAAAAAAATGCTGTGGCTTATAGTAATCGTTGTTTGGCTTATCTCCATTTACAAGATTACCATCAAGCGATCGCTGATTGTACACAAGCAATAAATTTTTCGCCAAATAATGTGGAAGCTTATCTGAATCGCGGATTAGCCCATTACAGACAAGGTAATTATCTCAGTGCAATTGACGATGATAATTTAGCGATCGCGCACAAACCCCAAGATTTTCGCGCCTACTATAATCGGGGTGTAGCGCATAACGCCATTGGTGATCACACATCTGCAATCACTGATTTTAATTTGGCACTAACACAAATTCCATCAGTAGCCAATATATTCTTTGCAGATATTTACAATGATAGAGGTTTAGCGCATTTTCAGTTGCATAACTTAGATGCAGCAATGCAAGACTTTCACTTAGCGATTCGCTTCAACGCAGATGATTACCGAGCTTATTTTAACCTTGGTTGCATCTGTGGTCGTAACGGAGACAACAACGCCGCCGTCAATCATTTTTCCGAAGTGATTAGATTAGATCCGAGTAATGGTCAAGCATATTTGAATCGCGCCATAGCTCAATATTATCTAGGGTACAATCAAAGAGCGATCGCAGATTTAAACAAAGCATCTGAGTACTTTGAACAGCAAAACCAAAAAATTGCCTACGAGAGAACCAAAGATTTACTCCACCGTTTGCAGCAAGAAGTTCAACTTGCAATTCAAATAGGTTAGTTCCACCTCATCAACAGGTAATTTATCCGTTGTTGTAGAGACGTTGTATACAACGTCTCTACTGTGTTTCAGTATGCTATATTTTTTATTGGACAATAGACAAAAGTATTGCAATTATGTCTATTTATTATATTTAAAAATATTGAATTTATTTCATTGCTTTGCAAACATCAAAATTAGACAAAACCTAAATTCATCGGTCTAATATTTGCAAATCAAGGAGCAAAGCTAATGACAAATATCACAATTAATCAATTAAATATTCTTGGTTATGAACTGTTTAATGATTCTGAAAGCTTTCTTGACGGGCTAAATAGTCAAGAAATCCTATCTCTTCAAGGTGGTTTTTATTCAGCACTATCTGGATTTAGTACAGGCTATGGTGGTTTCGGTAGCTATGGTGGTTTCGGTGGCTATGGCTTTGGATATAATTCCTACTGTTAGGTGTTAATTGATGAGTAAGTTAATTAACTAGAAGAGTAACTATGATTACTCTCTAGTTTTTTCTTAGTTTAAATAAATTTTGCAGACCAATAATCTATAACCCTAATATTTGCTTGATTTATGAATCTTTGATGATAAATATGACAATCTGTCATTTGACAATATTTTACAGTAACCGCAACAATACCTAGCAGTGATTATTGTTACTTGGTGTGAGACGAGAAGTGAAAAAAAATTGTTGGTTGCTGGTTGCTTTACCAAATTTGCTGATAAATTTACCTGCTGAAGCCATTGAGACTGAAATTCAACAGCAAGCTGATACTGAATTAACTCCGGTAACTTCAACTATTTCTGACTTAAAAGACATTGACTTACCGATTACTCGTGCTGAATTACTAACTCAAGAAACGAATAATGATATAGAATTTAAACAAGAAACTCCGCCAGAAACAGAAACCCAACCTGCGGATAATGCAGATATTTCTACAGAAGTAATTGGGGAACAAGATACTTTCTCTGGCTCTACACCTGTTTATGTAATTGAAAAAGAAGAAATTCAAAAACAAGGTGCTACCAGCGTTGCAGATGTTTTAAAAAGATTACCTGGGTTTGCGATTAATGATGTCGGTCATGGCGCAGATATTCACACAGGCACATATTATCGCGGCGCGTCAATTAACCAGTCTGTATTTTTAATTAATGGCAGACCGATTAATAATAATATCAACACTTATCACGGCACAACCGATTTAAATAGCATTCCAGTAGAATCAATCGAACGAGTCGAATTATCTAGCGGTGTCGCTTCTACTTTGTATGGTTCCTCCGCTTTTGGTGGAGTTGTGAATATTATCACCAAAGAAGGCTATGGAAAACCAAAGCTAACTGGTAGTGTGGAATATGGCTCCTTAAGTTTAAATAATCAACAGACTAGTTTTAGTGGTTCAGTTGGGGCGGCGAGATATAATTTCAGTTTTGAAAGGTTGTTTACCGATAACCGTTATCGTGTGCCTGTAGGTGCAGCCAATAGAGATTCTCAAGGTTTTTTATTCAATGCAGATACAGCCACAAGTACCTATTTTGGTAACATCGGCATAGATTTAAATACTCGCAATACCTTAAATTTAGATGTAACTGCATTGAGTAGCCGTCGCGGTTTAATTTATTTTGGTTTTCCGCTACAAAGAGACCGTTTAGACCATGATGGCTTGAATGTTGGTTTATCTTGGAAAGCTCGGTTAGGAAATGGCGATCGCTCTAATTTAACCACTACCATTGGTTACAATCAAAACTATTTCAGCACCTACGGGCCGACAGGTAACTTTTATCGCACAGGGGCTTTGGATACACAACAGTTTTCCGCCAGAGTAGACCATGAGTGGCAATTAGGGCAAAGCAATAAATTACGCTGGGGATTAGATTTAAAAAATACTAACTTAAACGGTGATGTGTTAAGTACCAGCCCTCTACGTATCGCTAATAATGAAACCGAAAACCGAGATTTATTAAACACAGCTTTATTTGCTGTTAATAGTTGGAATATCAGCAAAAATTTTCAACTCGATTTAGGACTCAGGCAGAGTTTTGATACAGAATTTGGTAACTATCTTAATCCGAGCGTCGGCTTGCGTTATGCCCTCACCCCCACACTTGCAATGCGGGGAAGTTGGGCTGGCGGACAACGTAACCCCGGACTAGACCAGTTATATGTTTATGACACAGTACATGGTTGGGAACCAAACCCTGATTTAGACCCCGAAACCGGTTCGAGTTGGACTGCGGGAGTAGATGTCAAATTTGCCGAGAATTTAACTGGACAGTTTACTTATTTCGGCAGCAGTATCGATAATCGTCTCGGTATTGTAGCTGGACGCTGGGCAAATATTGGGCTGGTAGATACCAACGGTTTAGAAGCAGCCTTACAACTCAGACTCAATTCTGGCTGGTCAACTTTTCTCAACTACACCTACACAGATGCTCAAATTAAAACAGGCTCAGAAAGAGGCTTGCAGTTGGGTTTGATTCCCTATTCTTTACTACAAGCTGGTGTTGGGTATCAAAATTCTGGTTGGCAAGCTAACTTGTACATGACCTACAACAGTGGTGCAAGACGAGCCTTGTTTAATCGAACCGGCGACCAAATTACAGATTTTGCCCCATCCTATTTCAACTTAGATTTTAGTGGTCGCATCCCTGTAGCTGGCAATTTAGGATTGACAGTTTACCTAGAAAACTTACTGGGTGAACAATACGAGCGAGTAAATCGTATTTATAGTCCTGGGTTTACCTTTCGTTTGGGGTTAAGCTCAAGTTTGTAGACAGTTCAGTTAAGGCAATAACTTAGACTGGTTTAGGTTGGGTGGAGGAACGGAACCCAACATTCACGCATACTTTGTTGGGTTCCGCTATCGCTACACCCAACCTACTATTCTCTTAACTTATTATCAGGTGTTTCAACTAGAAATATCGCCCTAACCTAAAAGGCGAGAGAGGAGTAAAGAAAAATGTGGGTTTTAACCCGGATTTCTCACCACACCTTTCAAAGCCTGTGCAGGGGAGCAGGGGAGCAGGGGAGAATGAAGGTACTCTCTCCCCTGCCCCTCCGCACCTCTGCCCCTCTGCCCCATCAAACGCCTGAAGCTTGTGAGAAATGTGGGTTTTAAGCCCCTACTCCTCTGCTCCCTTTTGCCAGACATAATATGAGAGGCTGCTAAAAATGTTCTCCACTTGTCATAATGGGGAATGAGCATTGTTTGAGCATGAGGATTTAGTGTAGGCCTATACTAAAATTTAATGTTCAAAAACAAAAATCCAGGTTCGAGCATCTATTGAGTATGAATGAGGGTTTGACAGCAAAAAACATTGAGATTGCGTTACTTGTATGGAATTTCACATTTCCGTAACTCCAGTAGGGCAGAATGACTACTTGGTGCGAACGGAACAAGTCGCGCCTGGGGTGCCATTGGCAGAAGAACTGGTGACATGGCCTGTAGCTGATTGGTTAGCAGCCGCAGGACACCTGATGAATGACCCATTAAAGTCGGTGTTACAGGGTGATGCGATCGCCAGAAACTCTGTAAACTTGGTGGCATTGGGTCAGCAATTTTATAATGCCCTATTTCATGGCACTCTCAGAGATAGCTGGATTACTGCTCAAGGCATTGCTCAAAACCATCAACAAGTACTGCGCTTGCGGTTAGGTCTCAAGGACAATAGATTAGCACGTTTACCTTGGGAAGTCATGCACGCAGGCGATCGACCTTTGGCGACTGGGCCTTATGTGGCGTTCTCGCGCTACCAAAGCGGCATTCTCAACACTGGTCGTCTGCCATCCAGGAATTTACCACAATTACCCGAAGATGGGATAGTGCGCGTTTTAATGGTGCTGGCATCTCCCACAGACCAAATGCGCCTGGGTTTGTTGAAACAAGAAGCACTGAGACTACAAGCCGAATTACACCGTCATCCGGCTCGCAATGTTGACAGTAGCACTCCCATACCAGAAATTGAACTGACGATTTTAGATCAACCAGGCAGAGAAGAATTAACCCAAGCCCTCGAACAAGGTAGATACCAAGTTCTCCATTATTCTGGTCATAGTAACTTAGGCCCCAACGGTGGCGAAATTTATCTCGTTAGTAGCAGAACAGGTTTAACTGAAACCCTCACAGGCGATGACCTAGCAGGGTTACTCGTCAACAATAATATTCAAATGGCTGTGTTTAACTCTTGTTGGGGAGCATACACAGCTACAACTGACGCAACAGAAGACACTGGTGAACAAAACCTCACCGAAAGTTTAGTCCGACGCGGAATTAAATGCGTTTTAGCAATGTCAGAACGCATCCCTGATGAAGTTGCCCTCACCCTCACCCAGCTTTTATATCGCAACCTGAGTCAAGGCTATCCGGTGGATTTATGTGTAAGTCGAGTGCGTCAGGGATTAATCTCGGCCTATGGTTCCCACCAAACTTATTGGGCTTTACCAATTTTGTATCTCCAACCCGAATTTGATGGTTTTCTGGGGACAGAACTTCCAACTTTTACCAGTACCGAATCACTGACGGACAATAGCCGCAGTATCAAAGCAACTTCGACCACAGCTTATTCTGTGATGACTGATGAAGCACAGATATCTTTACCCATTGATGACATGATGCCAGATTTGGGTAATGGGGCTGGGGATTTAGATTGGTTGGGTGAAGAGACTTGGGGCGATTTAGTTGATGAAATTGAATATGATGATCCTAGTTATGCAGAAGATTCGGCGATCGTTTCTGATTTATTTCGCCAGCTAGATCAGCATTCAGCTAACAACAATGGTACATCACCACTCAAAGGTGATACACCAAACCACAACGAACATATTTTTCCGGCTAAACCAATTAATAGTGAAGTTACGCCCATTAATCAAGCAGGATTATGGGGAAACACCAACACTACACCCCAGGAAACTGCACCCAGCCAGGAACAAGAATGGCGTAACCCGCATTTGGCATCGTTACCCACATCACCACCAAAACCTCGCCGTGTAGATGCGCGGATGATTTGGGGTATTGTGGGGGTAGGTGCGATCGCTACTTTGATTGGTTTTGGTTGGTGGTGGCAAACTCGACGCGCACCAATGTTTGCCGATATCCCTAAAATTCCCGTTCAGCAATCTTTATCGAACGAAATTAATTCTAAAATCAACCTGCAAACCAGTCCCACAGGGGTGATTGCGACTAGCGCCACTGAAAAATTAAGCCAAGGAGACTTGTCGGCGGGATTGGTGGCTGTGGAAGAATTATTAAATCGTAGCGCACTGCAATCTGCCCAAACTGCCTTAAATATTGTGCCGAAAAAGCAAGAGAATGATGCTGCACTCAACTTTTTTAAAGGCAGACTAGCTTGGCAGCTAATTCAAACCGGAGATAGAAAATATACCATTGATGATGCCCGTCGTTTTTGGGCAACGGCTGTGAAAGCTGAACCAAACTCAGTTTTATATAACAATGCTGTGGGATTTGCTTATTATGCAGAAGGAAATGTTACCAGAGCTAATGATGCTTGGTTCAAGGCGCTGAATTTAGCTTTAAATCAGCCACAATCTGCCTATAATGCTTCACTCTCTGTACAGAAAAATCAAGTTCCCCAAGATGCTTTGACTGCCTACGCAGGTTTAGCATTGGGTTTGTATAAATCAGCACGCTCTCAACCCGCATCAAAGCACGACCAATACATGAAAGAAGCGATTAAGCTGCGTCAATTGGTGATTTCCCAAGACCCGGTAAACTTTCAGGTAAATAAATTAAGTAATAATTGGCTGTGGACAGAAGCTGCCATTGCCGATTGGCGATCGCTCCTAGAACAAAAAATTGAGTGATGGGCTGGGAGCTAGGGAACTGCATCACATTTGCTTGACAATTTAGCCAATAAGTGTTATTTGATAGACAGAAAATGTAACAAATTGTTTTTGAAAGTGAGAGCAGAACAGATAAGTATTTGTAACATTAAATAATAATGTTCAGAACTTAAGGAATTACTTCATGCCCTACACGAATGAAGAAGGTGGTCGTCTTAACAATTTTGCCCAAGAGCCAAAGGTTTATCGAGCAGAACCTCCAACAGCAGAGCAGAAGCGTAACTACATTATCCTCGGTGTTGCCGCGACAGTTTTAGTCGGCGGCTTAATTGTTGTTGCCTTCTCGGTTTCTAATCTCAGTTAATTAAAGCGGTAGTCAGAGATATTAGGACAACTTAAAAGCTGGAATGCCAGGAAAAATAAGACTTTTCCTCCTGCCTTCTGCCTCCTGTAATAACATTGTTTTTGGAAAAAAATTAATTTTTGTTGGTGTTGCAGGTTTTCATCGTTAGGGGAACCTGTTTTTTCTTTGTCATGTCAACAGTCCCAAGTCAGAATATAGCGTTTTTCATTCCCATGAGGTACATCAATCTAGCCTCTAGCCCCTATCAACTGGTACGGCACTCAACCGAAAAACGCTGTATTGCTGAGTCAAGGCATGAAATTTTAAGTTTTTGCTTGACAATTGCCGTCATAGTTAAATAACGTTCAGTTAAGAAGAATCGCAACTAGGTAAGCCACTTGCGTGGTCATCTAGGGCTGTGGGAAGATTACCCCGGACTAGATCAATCTAATTGCACCTTTGATCCGGTGATGTACATTGTTTTTTGGCTGTTGAGCCACCATGAGCGTGAATGATTCAGCACACCACGATAATTTTGCTTGGAATCGGCAAGTATATCACCGTTTGAAACTTGCCCTGAGTTTGGGCTTAAGAAGACAACTGTTTTTAGCCGTCTGCGACGATTTACAACTGCGAAATCAAGTAGCAGCGAGATTACACTCCACTTTGGCTTATCCAGTGGGGCAAGTTTTATATCAACCCCAAGATGGACAGGAAACTAGCAGCACTCCGGCTTATCCGCGATTAGTAACTTTGCGGTTAAATTTAAATGAGCCTAATCCTGTAGCCCAGATAAATCAATGGCTGGCTAATTATCCGCCGCCCATTGTTGGTGCATCTCCAGATCACCCTGGCAGGCCTTTGCCAATACCGACATTTCAAATTGTCGGCGTAGAACAGTTAACTAAGCAACCCGTAGCCGTTCAACGGTTGTTTTTACATTATCTGCGCCTTTGTGACGAAGCTTTTTCTAGCCAAGAATCTAGCGGGTTTCTCGAATCGACGGTGTTGTTGTGGGTATCGCGTCCTTGGTTGTCAGCTATTCAGCAGTCAGCACCCCAGTTTTGGCGTTGGCGGACGGGAATATTTACCTTTGCGGGAGAACCTTCACCTGCAAAGCGCAATGTTAATTATCCCGAACGTGTATCTAATTCCAAGAATTTGGATTTTGGGAATTTAGAAGGGACTAGTGTCAACGAATCAACAATTGATACTCCACCCAAAGCCCCACCGCCCCCAGAACCCAAATTTGGCAAAAATGGTCATGGTACAGTTCCTACAGACACACCAGCAAAGCAGGTTAGTAGGGTTCTAGATATTCCGCCACCACCGCCGGGATTTATTAAGCATGAGTCACAATCGGCTGTTCAAGTTAGTGAAATTACTACTCCCTCACTGTCTTCCATATCACATATTAGCCAGGAGTTAACAGAGTTAGTTTTAGCCACGATTAATGCCAAGGTTAATCAAGAAGAAGAGGATAATTGGCAGCCACAACAAATTTTATTAGCCATTGAAGAATTACACATCAAGCAAGCTGCAAAAGAAGATTTGGCAGCAGCTTATCATCAGTTGGGTAACTTATATCGCCTGCGGATTGAACAAGGCAATTCCACCCTAGAAAACTTGATGGTGGCAATTTTAGCTTATCAAGAAGCGATCGCCTATGATGATCAATCACCACAATTACCCGATATTCTCAATGATTTAGGTACATTGTATTGGATGTTGTACCGCACACCACCCAATCTTGAGGCGGGACAAAATTACATTGAACAGGGAATTGAATTTTATCAGTTGGCGTTGAAGATGATTTCACCGCAGACTCACCCAGAAACTTATGCGCGAGTGCAGAATAATTTGGGAACAGCTTACGGTGATTTAGCAAGATTTTCTCACCCTGCGGAAAACTGGCAACAGGCGGTTTTAGCTTATACAGAAGCCTTGGCTTACCGCACTGTGGAAATGGATATGTTGAAATATGCGGCTTGCCAAAATAATTTAGGTACAGCTTACTGGCATTTAGGGCAATATAATCAACCAGTAGTGCATCTGAAAAAAGCGATCGCAGCTTATAACCAAGCACTCGCTCATTATAATGCCGAACAAGAACCACTCAAATACGGCATGATTCAAAATAATATCGGCACTGCCTTTTGGAATTTAGCCCAATACGAACAACCCGCCGACAATCTTCAGCAAGCTATTGATGTTTACTGCGAAGCTTTAAAATATCGCACCGCCGCCAATGTTCCCACTGCTTGCGCCGCCACCCAAAATAATTTAGCCACAGCTTATTGGCATCTGGCAAACTTACCGCAAACCACAAAAGAACGCAAGCAAAAGTTACTCAAATTATCAATTATTGCTTACGAAGAAGCCATTGCATTAGCGCATTCTTTGAATGGAATACCATTGAGCTTTGATTTGTTTGCTGCTCATAATAACTTAGGATTAGCCCATTATCAGTTAGTTACAGATAGTTATTTTAATGGGGATAAACCGACGCGATCGCACCATTTAGAAATAGCATTAGATCACCATTTGCAAGCCTTAAACGGATTAAGCAAACAACCAGAAGCTTATCAAACCACCTTTGCTTATGTAGTCAAAACAATCCGCGCCTTCCATAACGAATTAGGCATTCAAGGGCAGAATTTGGCTTTATCAAAAGTTCCTGGTCAATTATTACCAGAAATTTTGGCAAAGTTGTAAATTTATGATGTGCCGATTAGCTTATCAGATAAGGTTTTTAAACTTAAAGATTGCCGAAAGTTAATCAATAGCTCATTTAAAGCTGCTGTATCAATTAAAAAAGCATCGTGACCATAACTAGATTGCAACCAACCTAGTTGAGCATGAGGGATGAAATCTGCGAGTTCTTGTTGTTCTATCGGTGGATAAAGAATGTCAGAATTAATAGCCACAACTAAAGCAGGTTGTTTAATGCTTTGCAAAACAGATTTATAGTCTCGACCTTGAGCAATATCATGACTATCCATTGCTTGGGTGAGAGTTATGTAAGTGTTAGCATCAAATCTCTGCACTAGTTTTTGTCCATGATGTTGTAGATAACTAGCGATCGCAAATTGATCAGCCACATCATCATATTGTCGTCCAAAACGTTCTGTAAAGCTCTGCCAAGAACGATAAGCACTCATCGCTATCATCCTTGCTACTGCTAGTCCTTGGTTGGGTGGTTGTTCTTTTGTGTAGTTACCCCCTTGCCAATTAGGATCAGCATAGATAGCCTGTCTTTGGGCTTCACTCAAGCCAATACACCAAGCTGAATGTCTACCGGAAGTGGCAATAGGGGCGATCGCTTGTACAATGTTTGGATATAATAACGCCCACTCTAGTACCTGCATCCCACCCAGTGAGCCACCAATGACTAGCTGTAAAGATTTAATTCCCAGATGTTGAATAAATACAGCTTGTAAGCGCACCATATCCCGAATCGTAATTGCTGGAAATGATGCACCGTAAGGGATTCCGGTTTGGGGATTGATGCTCGTTGCTCCTGTTGTACCGTAGCAACTGCCCAAAATATTGCTACATATAATAAAATCGCGATCGCTATCTAGTGCTTTGTTTGCACCCAACAAACCTTCCCACCATTCGTCAGCATCAGCCGAACCAGTTAAAGCATGACAAATCAGTACTCCATTATCACCTGCTGAGTTTAACTTTCCCCAAGTCCGATAAGCAACCTGAACCCCAGTTAAAACCCCGCCTCCTTCTAACTCAAACGGCTTTGGTAAATGATAATACTCAGTTTGTGGTGAAATGAAGTCCTGATAATTCATCTAATACTAACTAGGTGGGGAGTTGTTACAGAGGGGTTGTTGACCAATGACCAAACAAGGCAAAAGTAAAAAGTTAAAAGGCAAAAGAAAGAAAAAGAATAATGGTCACAAGCTCCTCTATACTCGAAGTTCAGGTCGCTGGTTTCCTGCGCTGTGACTTCGCGCTAAATTCATTTATGGAACGAAATAGGAACATTTATTTCGAGACGCATAGAGCGAGAAATAATACTTCCTTATTAAATCCCCTAAATTTATTTATGGGGATTATTTTTTTACTTTTGACTTTTGACTTTTTACTTTTTACTTCTTAATATTGACTATTGACCAATCTTTTGAAATGCTTGCTCAAAATCTTCTTTAATATCGTCAATGTGTTCAATTCCCACAGAGACACGCACTAAATCAGGTGTCACACCGGCGGAAACTTGTTCTGTAGCACTTAACTGTTGATGAGTGGTGGAAGCAGGATGTATGACAAGGGTTTTAGCATCACCCACGTTGGCTAAGTGACTTGCCAATTTGACATGATTAATAAAGGTTTTACCTGCTTCTAGTCCCCCTTTGATGCCAAAATTTAATACGCCACCAAATCCGTGTCTCAGATATTTTTTGGCTCGCTCATGATAGGGGTGATGGGGAAGTCCGGGATAATTTACCCATGCTACTTGGGGTTGTTGTTCTAGCCACTGGGCTAATTCTAAGGCGTTGGAGATATGGCGATCTACACGCAAAGAAAGTGTTTCTAATCCTTGCAATAATAAAAATGCGTTAAATGGACTCAATGAGGGGCCGAAATCTCTTAAGCCTTCTACTCTGGCGCGAATAATAAAGGCAATGTTACCAAAGGGACTACCTACGCCAAATACCTCTTGAAAATTTAGCCCATGATAGCCAGGTGATGGTTCAGTAAATATGGGAAATCTGCCATTACCCCAGTCAAATTTCCCAGAATCGACAATTACGCCACCGATAGAAGTGCCGTGACCACCAATCCATTTAGTAGCAGATTCAACTACAATATCTGCACCATGTTCAATTGGTCGAGCCAAATAGCCGCCAGCCCCAAAGGTATTATCAACAATCAGGGGAATACCATGTTCATGGGCAATGTGAGCTAATGCTGCAAAGTCGGGAATATTGAATTGGGGATTGCCAATGGTTTCCACATACAATGCTTTTGTGCGATCGTCGATCGCCTGACGAAAATTCTCTACATCATCGCCCTCGACAAATTTGACATTGATTCCCAAACGTGGTAAGGAAACTTTAAATTGGTTATAGGTTCCCCCATATAAAAAACTGGTAGAAACAATATTATCTCCGGCTTGAGCGATCGTGCTGATAGCTAAGAACTGCGCCGCTTGACCGCTAGAAGTAGCTAATGCTGCTACACCCCCTTCTAAAGCTGCAATGCGCTTTTCAAACACATCTGTGGTCGGATTCATAATCCGCGTGTAAATGTTGCCAAACTCTTGCAGCGCAAACAACCGCGCCCCATGATCGGCATCATTAAAGACGTAAGAAGTTGTTTGATAAATCGGTACAGCACGAGCATTACTTCCTACTGCTGGTTCTTGTCCCGCGTGGACTTGCAAAGTTTCAAAGCGATATTTTTCAGACATAGAAAATTACAGACAGGCAATATATTTTAGTAAACCACTATAAAACTATCGGCTTTTAGTATTTTAGCATCCAAATTAAAAATCAAAAATTGTTAGACTGTTAACTTTCCGCAGTCAACAAACCAAATGGATGATTGGCTATAACAGAGTCAATCATCCCTGCACTAATCATCTCGATGAAATTTCCTCGATTTTTCAAGATTTGTGTTTCAATTTTTTTAGCTGTGGTTTGTCTAACTCTGTGGGTTAAATTGCAAGCGCCAGATAATCGACGCGCTCAGGTTTGCCGTAATGCTAAACCTCTGGTTGAAGTCAAAGTTAATGATTATGATGAGCTAGGCATTTATTGGCATAGTGGCACATTTACTAGAAAAGTTTCTCTTGATGGTAAAAGAGAAATTAAAGTCATCATTTTTCCTAAAGGGCTTTCTCCAAAAACATGGACAAAAATAGATTCATCATCGATTCAATATCTAGGTAAAGGCGGTGATGATAGTTGGCAAGATTGGTTACGTCCTGACTACTTTTATTTACTTGAAGTTCCGGCACAAACAACGGCTTTAGCTTTTGGAAGACTGTGTTATCGCAATGGAGATGCTGAAGTTGAGTCAATAAATAAGCTGACTCGCATTTCTCTCGGAAAGATAGTTATTAATGATAAAATTTATCTTTCTCATTTATATCCATTCCCCAAAATTACGGCATCGACTGTGATTGTAAATACAGGTAGTAATCAGCTTGATACTCTTGGTACTCAAACAGAGGTATATTTCACAAGAAAAAATATTCCTCTTGCGAATTAGGCTATCTGTTCAGATGGGGGTTTAGGAATGACAGGATTTTATTGGTGAATTAATCTTAATTTTTACCCCAAATATGTCGGTTGAGATTCAAGTCTTCCACAATATCCAACATGAGATTTATAGTTTCAAAATATTCTCGCATGGGGGCAAAGCTTAACATTTTTTTGAAAAGTTTAGGTTCAAAAATATCATCGGCATATTCAATAGCTATGTAAATCATATTTTGAACAAATGATACGTAAATATTCTTTTTCGCTCTTTTTCTAAATTGAACTAACTTAGTCATTAAATTTGTAGACAAAATATATCTGGCTTAGAGGAAAGAATTTAACTAATAAACAAAATATGATAAAAATAACAGTACTAACCAAGGAAACTGAGATGATTGTTTGTTTCCTAACCGATTCAAATTCTTTTAAATCTTCTAATAAATTATTTTGACAAAAGATTTTAAATTCAGATAAACTTCTCATTGTCATTTTGACAGGAGCAGTTTTTTCTGCTGGCTGTACGGTTTGAGACTGTAACTGAGAAGTGGATGGTAATAAAGTCGGAAGAAATTGTCTAGCCCAGATTTGGGTTACTTCTTGATCAAGATTAGTGAGTTGTTGGCAAAGTGCGATCGCATCTTCTAATTGTCCATTTCCCTGATAAGCTTTAACTAGCCACATCTGCCCTTGATAATAATCTTTGAATCCTGCATCAGTTCCTTGACAGAACGCCTCTAAAGCCTGAACAGCTTCAGCATAGTGGCGAAATCTGAGTGCTTTACTTCCTGTGGCGAGTAATTTGGCGGCTTGTTCGGCTGTGAGGAGTGTTTGATTTGGAACTATGGGAGTTGTTACTGAAGATTCCGTAGGTAAAGATTGAAGAATTTGCTGCGCCCAAGTCTGAATTTTTGGATGATTACTTTCTGCTAACTTTTGACAGCACAACCGCGCTGCTTGGTGTTGTCCAGTAAAGTGATATGCTTTTACTAATGCTGCTTGTGCCTCAAAAAATTCCTGACATTCAATCTCAGGAGTTGTTTCGCAGATTTGACAAAAGCTTTCCAAGAAACTGACTGCTTCTGCATAACGCTTGTGCTTCAAGGCTTCCAATCCTGACTGGAACAATTTTAAATCAGTTGACATGGAATTTTAGTTATTAAAAATTGCGTAAAATATCAGCTAAATAGATTTCTGACATTTACACTTTGTTTATCTTGAGATGAAATTTGGAATTGCATTTTTAACTGATAATTCATCCAAGACGCAAACAAATTTGTAGGAAACATTTCAACTGTATTGTTATATTCCGTGACAGCACTGTTATAAAATCTCCGGGCGGCGGAAATTTGTTCCTCGATTTCAGTTAGTGAATACTGTAACCGGATAAAATGCTCGTTGGTTTTGAGTTCGGGATATGCTTCGACTGTAACGATCAGATGATCTAGATTTCTCGATATTTGGTCTTCTATTCTAACTCTCGTATTATCACTTACACGTTCTGAGATTAATTTGGTTCTGAGTCTGACAATTTCTGTTAAAGTCTTCTGCTCAAATTGCATATATTTTTCTGCAATTGCTACAAGATTAGGTATTAAATCCCATCTTTTTTGCAACAATACATCAATTGTAGAAAACGCATAATCAACCTGATTTTTACTTTTAATTAGCTTGTTATAGAGGTTGGCGAATATAAAAGCAGCTATCAGCCAGAAAATAAATATTACTATAGCTGGTGAAATAGACATATTGGTAACGTCAATATCTAAACAGTATTTAACTCAACTTGTTTAGATTTTAATCTTTATTAATGTCTATAAAGAACAGTATGTTTGGGTAATTACTTTATTAAATTCTGGCTGGGTTCAGTATAAATAATGAAATCATCTCAGGAGAAGGAATAAATTAAACCTAACTTAAAATTAACAAGTGTGGATACTTCGACTGCGCTCAACCCTCTTTTAGTAAGGGTACTGAGCATTGAGCGACTTACCTTGAGCGTAGTCGTTCGCGTTAGCGTCTCCGCAGGAGAAAGGAGTCGAAATACGTTTTATAAATAATTTTGTCCACATTCACAGGCTAATTACGTACTTCTTCCGATTTGCCATGATTAATCAACGAGTCAGAGCATTTGCTTGTTTTTTTAATTGGTCAATGACGACAAAACGAATATCGCGTTTTTCTGAAATTAGCTTAAGGTCTGGATTCTGAAGATTTAGAAAATCTAATCCTCGTTCTTTGCCGCTAATTAAGAAATCACTAATAGCAACTTTATAAAATTTCTCTGTATCAAGAGGCTGACCATTGATTAACCACTGCTCTGGTTTTTCTTTTTTAGTAACTTGTGCTGTTTGGAGATAACCACCAGTACCTTTATTTTCTTGACCTTTTTTGAGGACTCTTGCTAATAATTCGCCCTTCATTTCTACAGCCACGACTTTACCACCAAAAGGCAAAATGCGAATGACATCATATTGCGTAATTGATCCTGGCAGAATGACATCATCAACGCGAATTGAGCCGCCATTAAAGATAGCTAAATCTGCGTTGGGAACTTCTTGCAACATTGCTTCAGCAATTAACTTGGTGAGTTCTGTAGACTTGTTGCGAACACTTGATTCTAAACCATCTAAAGGAAATGAGATTTTAGCTACTTCTTGATTAGGTTCAAAACCATTGGCGCGAAATGCTGTAAAACCCTTGTCTAGCCATTGTTTAACCACCTGTGCTGTTTTTGGTTCGTCTGGAATTTTATCGGTAATTGGCATTAAACGAGAGTTAATTTGTAGGTTACGCTTTGTGGTGTCGTAGCGTAGTTGATGAATGTAAATTGTACGTGCATTGGCATCAGCTTTAAAAATTGGTGTAAAGTCTCGTCCGCGCCATTGTTGAATATTTTCATGTTCGTGACCGCCGAGGATGAGGTCAATTTCTGGTATTGTTTCTGCAAGTATGCGATCGCTCTCTATGGACAAATGAGTTACAGCTACTAAAATATCCACTTTTCCTTTCAGTTCTGCTACCTGCTGTTTGGCTACTGTTAAGGGATCTGTGTAACTGACGTAATTTGCTTTATTACTATCGAGAGTGAGACCAATTAACCCGACTCTGACAACAGCACCGCGATCGCCTTTCACATTAAATACTATCGACCTGGGGACATTTTTGAAAGGTTGACCTTTACTATCTGAGACATTCCCAGAAAACCAGCGAAACCGTGATTCTTGCAATCGTTGATAAAATGAATTTTCTGGTATGTCAAATTCATGATTCCCAAAGGTTGCATAGTCCAAACCCAAAGCGTTGAGTACAGCTACCATCTGCTGTCCAGCTAAAGGTGTACCGTTAATTTTGGCAGTTCCCAAAGCCGAAGGACTTAAAAAATCTCCAGCCAAAATTGTATAGGTGCGTGGGTTTGCTTGGCGCAGTTGTTTTCTGACTGTAGCGACACGCGCCAAACCACCACGAGTCCCTCCCTCTACTGGCGTAATTTCGTAGACATCGTTGAGTTGCAATAAGTTAATATTGACAACTTCAGCAAATACCGGAGTTGTAAAAGTAAATGTGGCTAATATTTGTAAAACTATACTGCACCCTGGCGATAGAAGTTTCATATTTTGTAATTGGCGAATTTTCTCTAAATAATTGATGATTTTTGTCACGCCACTACGTATATTGCAAAAATCAAATATACATCTGAATATTTAATATTTACTTAATATATCGTAAGATTCAGATACCTGACTTAGTTAAATAAGTCGGGGATTTTTTGGCTCAAATTCATCTTGTAAAATCGCAAACCACATTTCATCTACCCAATTATTTTTAAACCACAAGCTCTTAATAAAACAACCTTCAACGCGCATACCAACTCGTTCTAATAGTTTGATAGATGCTATATTTTGAGAATCACAGTTAGAGCGTACTCGATGTAAATTGAGATGGATAAATAAATAATTTAATAAACAAGTTACAGCTTCTGTGGCATAGCCATTACCTTGGTATTTACGTGCTAAAGTAAAGCCAATTTCTGCTTGTTTGCCATCCTCAGCTAAAATACAGAAAGCACAGTCACCAATCATTTGTCCTGTTGATTTGAGTTCAATCGCTAACTGATACCACTCACCTAAAATACCAGGAGTTAAATGCTGCAATGATTCGATAAAAGCTGCTGCTTGTGCTTCTGAATAAGGTGTATCCCAAGTTTGATATTTTGCTATCTCTGGATCAGAGCGATAAGCGGCGAATGCTACCTTGTCACTGTTTTGAAATTCACGCAGTAACAAACGTGGTGTTTCAAGTTGGAGAGTAAATAAAGGCATAAACTTCAAAAAAACTAAATCTTGTCATTGACTTTAGCAGAAAAATACTTAACGGCGATTAAGATCGCTCTTCGCGCCATAACCTAGAGATAATATTCATCGGTGCGGGATTATTTGATGTAATTGAAGGCATAATTGACCATCAAATTCTCGGTATCCATCATGTGAAACCAGGAACAAATCAGTTAGCTAGGGACTTGGGATTTCTTGTATTTGGTGCGCTGCTTGTATTAATTGGCTGGATAATGCTACAAAAGAGCAAAAAAGGTTACTAGTTATTTATGGCTAATGATGGCTTTGAAAAAACTAGCTGGAGTTGGCAGTTATCTCAACTTCAGCAACAAATTGGAGAATCGATAGAATATCAATTTGACCGCTTTCAAAATTCTTTACCAAACTTATCACCAGACTGGAAAATTAGTCCTTGGTTAAGTCATTTGCTAGTCTTGTTATTTTGGCTGATACTTGCGATATTTTTGGCTTTCGTACTTTGGCGTTTATGGCAAGAATTTAGCCCTTATCTATATGCTTGGTTATCTGTGGGTAAGAATAATACAAATGCTGGGGATAAAAATGGCGATCATGATTTATCTGTAGCATTATGGCTGGAGCGATCGCAATCACTTTACCGCCAAGGTAATTATCGTGAAGCTTGTCGTTGTCTGTACTTGGCAATCTTACAACACTTGCATGATACTAAACTCATTCCCCATAAATTTAGTCGCACTGATGGCGAATATTTACAGGTTTTACGCTCAACTATCACCCCAGTTCAACCTTACGAAACTCTCATTACTACCCACGAACAATTATGTTTTGGCAATGCTGAGATATTGCCAGAAAATTATCAACAATGCCAGCAAGCTTATCAAGAAATTATTAATCAACAAAACAACTCAGCACCCAGCACTTAAGTTATGAAAAAATCAAATCGTGTTGCTTGGCTAGGAGCGATCGCACTTGCTGTCATTATTATACTCAGCTTCTTTGCTGCTCCTAATACAAAAATTTACAGTGGCTCGACTTATAGTCGATCTCCCGATGGCTATGGTGCTTGGTATGCTTATATGCAGCAACAAGGTATTACTATCCAGCGTTGGCAAAAGCCTTTAGAAGATATTCAACCAGAAAAAACGCCAGTTACCCTACTGCGAGTTATGAGTTCTCTGAGGGAAGAGAATTTGTTATTTGATGAACAGGAATGGTTAGCGAAAGGGAATAATTTAGTAATATTAGGTGTCAAAACACCTGTAACGCAAGCTAACTTTAATTCTCTGCAAAATTCGGCTTTTGGTGATGTCAAAATTGCCACAAAAAGGCGTAATATTAAAGTAAAAGAACCAAGCATATCTTTAGGCGATCGCTTTGGTGCTGTTGTTTGGGAAGAAAAATCTGATAAAGGCAAAGTAATTTTCTCAGCTACTCCTTATTTAGCTGCCAATGCCTATCAAGATGATGTAAGTAACTTTCAATATCTCGCCAGTTTAGTTAATCAAAAAAATAACAAGTTATTTGTAGACGAATATATTCACGGTTACAAAGATACTGATGTTAAAGAAAGTGAAGGTGAAGGCAGTTTATGGAGATATTTTGCTAAAACACCTCTGTTCCCTGCATTGGTTCAAGTAGGAGTTTTACTATTAGTTTTAATCTGGGCAAAAAATCAACGCTTTGGTAAACCAGTAGCCTTAGAAACTCCAGTGATAGATAATAGCCAAGCATATATCCAAGCACTAGCAGGAGTGTTAGAAAAAGCCGAATCTAGCGATTTTGTTGTAGAAATGGTGGGTAAAGAAGAACAAATACAACTACAAAAATCTTTAGGATTAGGCACAACACTTTTAGAACGCCAAGCATTATTACAAGTTTGGCAAGAAAAAACAGGTCAAAGTTCCGCCGAACTTGATGCAGTATTAAAATTATCTACGCGAAAACAGCGCATCAGTGAGCGAGAACTTTTAAGCTGGTTGGCAAAATGGCGCACTTTGAAGGAAGTGAAAAAATAAAAGAATAAATCCTATCTATTCTTCATAACCACCACCAGTCACCTTACCCCGGAACACAATGTATTGATAAAGGTTGTAAAACAACATCACCGGGATAAGAAAGCCGATAAAAATAATCATGATTACCAACGAACTGGGGTCAGCAGATGCTTCGTAAATCGTGATTTTTGTCGGGATAATGTAGGGAAAAACAATTAATCCCAATCCAATAAAAGACAACACAAATAACAGAATCGTCCAGACAAAAGGTGCGCGTTCTTCTTTGCGGTTGAGACTTTGTAAAAGTTGCCAAATTAGCCAAACTCCCACAACGGGAATCAGGGTAAATATATAAACTAAAGGCTGTTGAAATAAGCGATATCTGGCACTTTCATAAATTATCGGTGTACTAATTGTAATTGCGATCGCACCAACTAATGTTGTCAACGCGGCTATTTTTGCAGTTTGATAATGGGTTTCTTGCAACTCTCCTGTCGTTTTCCACACCAGATAAGTCGAACCAATCAACACATATCCTTGAATTAAAGTTAAAGCTACTAACACAGATGGCAAACTTAACCAATCCCAAGTGCTACCAATAAAGTGTCCCGTCTCATCAACATTAATCCCTTTGAGGACAGCACCAAGGGCAAACCCTTGACCAAGTGCAGCGATAAAACTTCCCGCACCAAAAGCAAAATTCCAAAATAATTTGCGCCTGGATAACTCCCGAAATTCAAACGCCACACCCCGAAAAATAAAGCCAAATACCATCACCAAAATCGGGATATATAAAGCATTTAAAATTGTGCCGTAAGCCAAAGGAAACGCCCCAAACAATCCCCCTCCCATCAACACTAGCCAAGTTTCATTGGCATCCCAAATATTGCTTAAACTAGTCATCAAAATTCCCCGACGTTCTTCATTAGAAGAAGTCAGAGATAAAATTCCTACTCCCAAATCAAAGCCATCTAGCATCACGTACAAGAATAAAAATAGAGCTAAAATGACAAACCAAACTTGCGGTAAAAAATACTTCAGTGTTTCCATAAAATCTCTGATTTAAACTTAGTAACCTTGACTTCAGATCCTCGACTTCTTTAAGAAGTCGGGGATCTTAATTATTTAACCTACTCCCCACTCCCCACTCCCCTATTTATTGTTGTGCTTCTACAGGGCGTTCATCTGGGACAAACTCACCTGGAGTTGTATCTACAGCAGGTTTGGTAATTTCTGTACCGGGAATTGGTAAATTTAGATTTGGCCCTCGACGAATGATGCGACTACCAAAATACATCGCGGCGATAAATAATAAACTGTAAACTACTGCAAAAGCCGTGAGTGAAGTTAACACATTACTTGCAGGTAAACGCGAGGCTGAATCAACTGTGCGAATTTGTCCGTAAAGTGTCCAAGGCTGTCTTCCCACACAGCGCACAATCCAGCCTGACTCCACAGCGATGTATCCTAAAGGAGCAGCAAATACCCAAGCCAACATTAGCCAACGCTGCTGAGTAATATTTTTGGCTGCAAGTTTACCACGTAACCACTGCACTGTAGTTAGCAGCATTAATCCAGCAAAGAAAAAGCCAATGGCAATCATCACCCGAAAAGCGTAGTAAATCAACCCTACCAGATGGGGACGATCCTCTGGTTTCCACTCCTTCAAACCACGCAAAGGTTCAGAAAGATTCTGCTTAAATTCCAGAATGTAACCCAAGGCGTTGGGAATGGTAATTTCCCAATCATTTTTCTGTGCTTTTTCATTCGGTATCGCAAGTAAACTCCAGTCAGCAGGTTGTCCGGCGGGTGTACTTTCCCACTGTGCTTCCATTGCGGCGAGTTTTGTTGGTTGATAATGATAAACTTGTTCGCCACTTAAGTGACCAATATATATTTGTAATGGGGCAACTGCGATCGCAGCTGCTAAAACTATTTTTAAAGACTTAGCAAAAAACTCTGGATGGCGTTTTTGCAAAATGTACCAAGCACTAATTCCGCCAATAACAAACAGCGAAGTCTCCAGAGTGGCAAAAAACATGTGCAGTACACTGTTAGCCATAAAAGGATTAAACATCGCCTGAAAGTAATCATTGACAACAAACTTGCCATTCACCATCTCCCCACCGGCTGGTGTTTGCATCCAAGAATTTGCTGTCAAAATCCACAAAGTTGATAGGTTCGCACCCACAGCCACCAAAATTGTCGAGAGATAGTGAACCGCAGGATTGACACGCTCCCAACCAAATAACATAATTCCTAAAAAAGCGGCTTCTAGCATAAACGCCCAAGAAGCCTCAAAACCAATTACACTACCAAAAAAATTCCCCACAGCTTCCGAAAAAGGAGCCCAGTTAGTCCCAAACTGAAATTCCATTGGAATACCCGTGGCTACCCCAATACCAAAGTTGAGGACGTAAAACTTCGACCAAAACCGCGCATGAAGGTAATAATCAGGATTACGAGTTTTCAGCCATAGTCCCTCAACAATGACAAGATAAATCCCCATTCCTGTTGTCAGGACAGGCCAAAGTATATGAAAAATCGCTGTCAGCGCAAACTGCATCCGTGATAGCACCACTGAATCGGATAAAAATTCCATCTCAGAATTTCCCTATTTATTAAATATTCAACCTAATTCTAGGTATTAAAGTTTATTACTAGAATTTTCTATTGATTTTTGCAAGACTTATTTAAGCATAAATATTATTAACTGCTCAAATATAATTTTCCACAAATAAGTAAAACTGAAGTTTTAGTAGTAACAAGTTATGATGATTAGGAGTTTGCTTTTATAGATCCAATTAATACTTTAAATAATCAAAGTATTGCTAGAATATTATTTACTTATGCAAGCTTATTCCGTGAATCAACATCTATCTATAGATAGATAGGGAATTTATTTTAAATTCTGAGCCAATTAGTAATTATTGTCAAAAGACAATTAGTCAAACTTCAGACAAAAAAGGTCTTGGATAAGTCAGATAATATATTAAACCAAGACCAACTGACAACTTCTTCAGCCTATACACCTGTTTTCTTACATTTATGCGTAATTACCACTCGGTGTAATGGCTCATACCTTAAACTATTTTCTTGTGCGATTGAGCTTTTCTAATGTCCGGATAATTTCTTTCATCTTATAACTAGACAGACGATTCATGTATATCATGAAAGTGGTAGAGAAAACACCTGTTGCAGTGATTACAGTCCCTTCGCTTGTCTTCCCATATAAGATTAGTAGAGTACCAACTGTACTAATACAAAGAAAAGTACAACTAGCAATTAAGCACAGGTTAAATGTTTGTCTTGCCTGACGTAAATGCTCATTTAACACATCTAACTCAATTTTTGTATAGTGGTCAACTTGAGGCGTGTTAGCATAAACACACTGATTGAGCATGGTATTTTTAGTTTTTGTAAGTAACTGATTAGGCAATAGTGAGTTGAGCCATTGGCTTAAGCCAATGGCTTGTCTGTCTCTTCACTGATGTAATAACATCAAATACTGATATTAATAAATACGAAAAAATTAACTCACCAAATCAGGAAAGACTTCTTGCACAGCCGGATGCACAATGCGATGATTCTGCACATTCACACCTTTGGCTAAGGATGGGTTAACATCTAGGGCTTTGATGCCTAGATTTGCTAACTGCACAACGAATGGTAATGTGCTGTTATTAAGGGCTTGAGCAGATGTCCAAGGTACTGCACCTGGCATATTGGGAACGCCATAATGGACTACGCCTTCTTCAATGTAGACGGGGTTGGTATGGGAAGTGGCGTGTAAGGTTTCCACACAACCGCCTTGGTCAACCGCAACATCTACAATTACTGACCCAGGCTGCATTTGTTTGACTAATTCGCGGGATACTAAAATTGGCGCTCTGCGTCCCAAGACTAAAACAGCACCGATTAGTAAGTCAGCTTCTTTAACGGCAGTTTCTATATGGGCAGAGTTGCTATAAAGTAATTCCACTCTCGAACCAAACAGAGTTTCTAAATAAGATAAACGTTCTACATTTACATCTAAAATCTGCACAGCCGCACCCATCCCCACAGCAATTTTCGCTGCTTCTGTGCCGACTACACCACCACCTAAAATCACAACTTTACCGGGTCTAACACCGGGTACACCACCTAAAAGGACTCCTCTACCGCCTTGCTGACGTTCTAGAAATCTCGCGCCAAACTGCACTGATAGCCGCCCAGCGATGACACTCATGGGTGTGAGTAGGGGTAGTCTGTTAGGGCCTGGTTGTTCGACAGTTTCGTAGGCGATCGCACAAGTGCCACAATCAATTAGATGTTCGGTTAATTTGCGATCGGCTGCCAAATGCAAATATGTAAACAATATTTGCCCTTTTTGCAAAAATTTATATTCGCTCGATAATGGTTCTTTGACTTTAACGACTAATTCCCGATTCCATGCGGCTTCATCTGTCGAAACAATCTCTGCCCCCGCATTCATGTAATCTGCATCTGTAAAACCAGCACCATGACCTGCTTGTGTTTGGACAAAGATACTATGACCATTTTCCCTTAGTACTCTGACACTAGAAGGACTTAACCCGACTCGAAACTCTTGATCCTTCGTTTCTTTGGGAACGCCAATTTCCATATAACGCCTCTGATGAATTTTTGGTTTAATTTAGCCTGCCAGTCTCAGACTGACAGTTCCGTATTAGATATAGCTATCTACAACCTTAGTTTTCCCTTTCACGGTAACAAAGCTGAAAACTCTTACCCTTGACTATTGACACAGTTGACTACAATATATAAAGAATAATTACAAAATGTTAACAGAGCCTCTGCACAGCTACATTTAAGAAGCTGCTCCTAGGTTCATCTGGCTCCAACCTGACCAAAGTCCAGATTCAAGGCTATTACTTTTAAGTCCCGTTTGCCGAAAAGAGGTTTATTGAACATGACACAACCACAACCCACAGTTACCCCCAAATTAGAAGAACCCAAATTTGGCTTTAGTGAGTATGCTGAACGCCTCAATGGTCGTGCGGCGATGATTGGCTTTGGCTTGATGGTGATTATTGAATATGTCACCAATCAAGGTGTGCTATCTTGGCTCGGTCTCAAGTAGTACGATTCAAAAGCAAAAGCTTTCTAGATGTAAGCTAGTAAGTAGAACAGGTTTAACCAGCTGGCATAGTCGGCTGGTTAAAACTTTATCAAGAGAACTATCTTGGATAATTTGCTGTCTATATCTTTGTAGGCTTGCAAATCAGCAAGAAGACAAATTGTGACAATCCCTCACCTACTGATCCAAATTATAATATTTAGATGTCTTTTTTATAAAAGACTACTGGCGGTGAGGTATTCTCGGTAAACTGACACAAAGGTGATTTGGATAAACCAAGCTGTGATGAATGCTGCATTACCTCGTTTTTTGAAATCAGCCTACAGAAAAGAGCCAATTATCAGTATCTTGATAACAATGGGCGTAGTAGATGCTGTGATTGGTGGATTTGATGATAGTTGGTCATTGTTAGCCCTTGGGTTGGGAACAGCAGGTATTAGTCTCGCCTTTAAGTTGTGGCGAATGCAGCAGCATCGCCCCATCCCAGAGGAACCTGTGGTACAACATTACTTACCTTCCCGTTCATCGAGTCCCACGCTACCGATATTAACTGTTGCGAAGAAAAAACCACCCCGTTGATAGTGTTGAGTCACAAATGTGAAGTAAATTGACTTAACTATTCAAACAGTGAGGAAAAATTTGTGAGGAGTGAGGGAAAAAAGGGGAACAGCCTTTTGCTGCGCCCGCATATTTTCTTGGCTTTTATAGCAGCCTTGACTCTGCCGCTAACTATTTGGCAAAGTTTAGATATTTATACTGCTCATGCTGCGATCGCTCAAATACCAGATTCCCCATCTCAACCTAATTTTGCCAATTTCCGCTTAATTTATAGCTTGGTGGGACACACTGGAACGGTGAAATCTCTGGCTTTTAGTCCCGATGGCAAAATTCTCGCCAGTGGTGGTGCTGAAAATGAAGGTGCAATTCGCCTGTGGAATCCTTTAACTGGCAAAAAGTTGGCGAATAGCAAAGCACACAAAACCTCTGTAGAATCCTTGGTGATTGCGCCAGATGGGCAAACCCTAGTTAGTTGTAGTACAGATAACACAATTAATATTTGGAATCTTAAAAATAATAAATTTCGTCGTTCCTTTGTCGGACACACCAGTAACGTCTTATCTTTAGCGGTATCTCCTGATAGTAAAGTGCTAGTTAGTGGTGCTTTAGACGGAATTCGGGTATGGGATTTATTACAGCAACGCCCATTGACAACTTTAATCAAGGTTAGTGACTCAATTTATACAGTAGCAATTAGCCCTGATGGTCAAACAGTTGCCAGTGGTGATAATAAAGGCGAAATCAAGCTTTGGGACTTGGAGAGTGGTAAATTAATTCGGTCATTTTCGGCACATTCCCAAGCTGTGAATGCTGTAGCTTTTACCCCCGATGGTACAACCTTAATTAGTGCCAGCCGCGATCGCACCATTAAACTTTGGAATCTGCAATCAAAAAGCCTTTCCCGTATCCTCAAAGGACATAATAACTGGGTAAATGCGATCGCAGTTAACCCCAACGGCCAAACTTTAGCCAGCGCCGGCAGAGATGGCATTAAACTGTGGGATTTAACTACAGGCGAGTTATTAAGTACACTTTATGGACATAGTGATTGGGTAAATGCGATCGCTTTTAGTCCAGATGGCAGATTGTTAGCTAGTGGCGGTTTTGACGGCAGAGTCAACATTTGGGGAAATATACAACCAAAACGTAAGTAAAGTGACGTGTCGTTTATTTTTTCAGACCCTCCAAACTTCTCCCCGCAACAGAGCTATGGTGTACACACAAATCTCGGTTGAGTGCATCTGTCCCGTCTCGGAATTTATTCCGAGTCTCACAGCGTAAGTCCTCTGAAGAGGACTCAACAAGAAACTCATTCTAGTCCACTTGAGTGGACTTTCGCTATGAGCCTGGAACTTTAGTTCAAGGCGGGATAGGCTTTCATACTGCCTATTTTCGACTTGTGTGTACACGGTAGCCGCAACAGAGAGAGGCTTTGAATCTTGCTCCCCTGAAGGGGCTGGGGGTTAGGTTTAAGAGAAAGTTACACACGGTTTTGAACCCGCGCAGGTGGTCACTGAGCTTGTCGAAGTGCGGGTTTTGTCTGTGTAGTCGCTAGGTACAAGATGTGAACATACACCCTTACACCCAGTCTCACAGTCTTGTTTGTAACAAAATCTGTAACAGCAATGGTATTTCAGTTTTTACTCGACTAGATTGGTGAAAAATCTACGGGTAATCCCTGAATATATTGGTAATGTTGCTGAAAGATATACGGGACTATCAAATTCTATTTCTCGGTTCATTTTTAGTCTTGGGAATTGGCACCAGAGACTGGACACTGCATCCAGAATTGATTGGTGTAGTGATTGCGTCTTGTTTATCAACGCAGTGGATATTGTCAAAGCTCAATAGCCAAGAGCCAGAACAAAAGCTAAATCTGCGTAGTGCCTTGATTACTTCCCTGGGACTGAGTTTGCTCTTACGGGCTGACCATTGGACAACAATGATGTTAGCAGGAGTAAGTGCGATCGCCAGTAAATTTTGCTTCAAAGTCGGCGATAAACATTTCTTCAACCCAGGTAATTTTGGCATTATCACCGCTTTAACCCTCACCTCAGATGCGTGGGTATCTCCCGGACAGTGGGGTGAAGAATGGTGGTATGGGCTGTTATTTGCTGGGACTGGCGGTTTGATTTTACAACGCATTGGTCGTTGGGATACCACGGCCGCTTTTTTAGGTTCCTACTCTTTGTTAGAAGCCATACGCAACCTTTGGCTCGGTTGGACTTGGGACGTGTATTGGCATCGCTTAATGAGTGGGTCTTTGCTGCTGTTTGCCTTATTTATGGTGACAGATCCGCGCTCAATTCCCAACGCCAAAATCGGGCGGATAGTTTGGGCTATCTGCATTGCCAGCTTAACTTTCATCCTGCGAAATAACTTCTTCATTTCTACAGCCGTATTTTGGTCATTGTTTGCCCTTGCACCATTGACCATTGTGATTGATTGGCTGTGGTCATCACCCAGATTTGCTTGGTTCGAGAACATAAGAACGCAAGAGAATTAACTACTCCCTATTCCCTACTTCCCACTCCCTAATTCAGAGGTATAAAATGAAGCGATTGAGAATAGTAATTTCATCATTATTAATTACTGTATTGGCTGTACTGTGTTTTGCTCCCACAGCCTGGGCATTTTGTGGCTTTTATGTTGCCAAAGCCGATAGTAAATTATACAACCAAGCCTCTCAAGTAATTATGGCGCGGGATGGCGATCGCACCGTTTTGACTATGGCCAATGACTTCAAAGGCGAAGTCAAAGATTTTGCAATGGTTGTACCTGTACCCACAGTCATCAAAAAAGAACAAGTCCGTGTTGCTCCACCCAAAATTGTCGAGCGTTTAGATGCTTTTAGCGCACCACGCTTAGTAGAATACTTCGACTCTGATCCTTGCACCGAATACGACCGAGTACTTAACGAAGCCTTACCCGCACCAGCAGCCAGAGCTAGAGCCGGAGCAGCCAGAGGTAGTGCGAGTGAGTTAGGCGTAACCGTCGAAGCACGTTTCAACGTTGGCGAATATGACATTGTAATTTTAAGTGCAAAAGAATCCGGCGGCCTGGAAACTTGGCTAAATCGCAACGGCTACAAAATTCCCAGAGGAGCAAAACAGCTACTCCAACCTTATGTCCGCTCTGGGATGAAATTTTTTGTGGCGAAAGTCAACCTCGATAAATTTGAAGAATCTGGCTATCAGTTTTTACGTCCGTTACAAATTTCTTACCAATCACGTAAATTCATGCTGCCCATTCGTTTGGGTATGATTAATGCCAACGCTGCTCAAGATTTAATTGTCTATGTCCTCTCACCCAAAGGGCAAGCAGAAATCACCAACTACCGCACCGTGAAAGTTCCTTCCGATGCCAACATTCCGGTATTTGTCAAAAATGAATTTAGTGATTTTTACAAGTCCATGTTCCAAACATCCTACCTAAAAGAAGACAGAAAGGTAGCTTTCTTGGAATATGCTTGGGATATGAGTAGTTGCGATCCTTGTTCCGCAGAACCTCTGAACCCAGAAGAACTCAAACAAGCGGGTGTATTTTGGCTAGATAATAATTCCAGCAATGACGAGCCATTCCCGTCCGGTTTCCGTCGTCCGCCAATTGTTAGTAGCAGCGTTTTCATCACTCGCTTACATATTCGCTACACCCGTGATAGATTCCCTGAAGACCCAATTTTTCAAGCTACTTCTAACCAAGAATCTTTCCAAGGGCGATACATTTTACAGCATCCCTTTACAGGCGAACTCAAATGTCAAGCTGGTAGAGAATACAAGCGTTCTTTACCCAAGCGATTTGAACAAGAAGCCCAAACCTTAGCCAAACTCACTAATTGGAATATCCAAGATATTCGCCGCAAAATGAAACTGACTGTGGGTGATTTAAATTCTTCTTGGTGGGGAAACTTCTTCTCATGGTTGGTGGGAATGTAAATAGGAAGTACACACAAAGATTGTCGGTTGAGACTGGATGTAATACCAATTCTCCTAGAAACTATACCTGGATTTCTCTCTTGTGAGAAATCCAGGGGTGTGGGAGGGGTGGGAGGGGTGGGAAGTGTGGGAGGATGGTGAAAAAATCTTTCCCCCCACACTCCCCACACTCCCCACACTCCCCACACTCCCCTCTCTCTCCACACCCGCTACCCATACGTGAGAAATTCGGGTATAGCGGTTCTTACTTGCTTTTAATACAGTCGGAACCCCACCCCGCATTTGCTGACGCAAACGCTCCCCTCCCCGCTTGCGGAGAGAAGTTGCGTGCGGGGGTTCCCCCCGTTAAGCAAACTTCGGGGGAGGGGTTGGGGGCTTTCAAGGGCAGGTTTTTAAACCTTCGATAAATAGTTGAGAATATTCTCAATTATGAAACGTAGTTTTAACTGTTCAGACAATAATTTTGGTTTTAAAAGCCCAAAAATTTGTCTAATAAAAAAAGCCTGCCCTTGAAAGGGGGTTGGGGGCTCACAAGTGTAGGTTTTTAACAGAGTGATGAGTAGCGACTCTAAAAATCACGATTTAATCAGAGTTCCACCCCCCTCACACCCTTACACCCCTACACCCTAAATCAAGGTTTTTGGGGCATAACGTAAAAAACCTACACCTGTCAGGGGGTTGGGGGTGGGGTTGAAATGTACCTCATCCAACCGAGAACCGCTATATATTCTATAAAATCCTGTAGAGATGTTATGTACAACGTCTCTACAACAACCGATTAATTGCACCTTGATCAAGAAATAATGTAGGTAGGACTTACGCAGACTCTACGATTTCTTGGCGTTCTTGGCGACTTGGCGGTTCGATAAATTAAGCTTTTCGGGAACTTTTGCGTAAGTCCTGTGTAGGGACAAAATCAAGTCAAATTTTCAAACATCTTCTGAAGCTATACTTATGATAGTGCCAGCATTTGATGTAAACTTCTAAAAATTTAGCAATTGGTATGACTGTACAATCCCAGACAGAGAAAGACAAATTACAAGCCAGCACTAATGTAGTGATCAATCCAGAAATGGAAGCAGAAAAAATTCTCTGTCCTCATTGTTTGCGTACCGCTACAAATGGAATTAAATGTAAAGGCATTTGTGTCTCTGACAGTGACTATTAAGGTGTAGCGCCCATTCCTCTTGTAGTGAGCATTTCCCAAAAAGACCGATAACGTTTAACTCCAGGAATATGATTACTAAATAACCAAGCTTCCCATTCTTGATTATGAGTAATTTGAGGGTTAAGTAAAATAACTTCACCATCCAACGCATCACTAATTTGTAGGTTTGTTTGTAGATACTCTACACGTATATCTTGCTCTAAATTTTTTCCATATATCAAGTATTGCTCATCAGATATAGGTGGTAAACTTCTCAAGCTTTGTGTCCAGATGTCAATCCAGTTCTGATGCTCAACAAAAAACCAGTCTATTTCTTTAGCCATCCGTAACCTTAAAACCCCTGGATATCCAGGCCAGCCATTTGTAACCTTTAAAAATTCCCGGTAAGATAGTGGTAATTTTGTCCTCAAACGAGATTCAGTAGCAGTAATTTCTTTTTCTGATGCTCTTGGTAAACCTAACCATTCTGATTGAATTGCCTCATCTGGAAAATCTACAACAGTTATAGAATATAATAATTTGGGTGTTGTATAAAAGTGATTTTTCGTAATTAATTGTTTACAGGCGATCGCACTATTAATTTGAGTAATTTTTAGGTTAATAAGTATTTTTCAACGTAGAGGAATTAAGTGTTAAACGCAGAGTTTGTAGTGGTGTGAGCTAATTAATCTAGTTCACACCACTAACAATTTAACTTAATTACCCAATACCTAAACGCCCAGCTAAACCGGGGGTTAAGGGCAGAAGAGTGGCAATCATTAGGAATAATGCCAACAAACCTAATGCGGCTCTAGCGTCATCGGGTTCGCTGATTTCGTTTAAGCTGGGGCGTTCTAAATCTCGTTGTAATAAAAGAATGACAATTGCCCAATACATTGCCAAGGTGTTACCGAGAGAAACTAACGCCAGCAAAACTAAAGTGGCAAATGTGGCTCTTTTCGCAGTTGTACGTCCATAAATTGCTTGCACGATGCGTCCACCATCTAAAGCACCAGCAGGCATAAGGTTTAAAGCGGTGATGACTAAACCCAGCCAACCAATAATTACTAAGGGATGGACGTTAACTAAGGATGATTGTAAGGCGGAACCGAGGACGACTCGCGCCAAGCTGCCGACTAAAATGGAACCTTGGAAAAATTGATTGGGTAATTGAAATAAACTGCCTGGGTGGGAAAGCAGTAAGCCGACAATTAACATGACTAAAGAGACGATACCGCCAGCAGCCGGCCCTGCCAAACTAATATCAAATAATGCTGTGCGGTTGGGTAAGAGAGATTCAAAGCGAGTAATTGAACCAAAGGAACCAATTTGTACAGCAGGTAAAAAGAAAGGCCAGCCAAGACGGACTTGATAACGCCGCGCCAGTACCCAATGACCAATTTCGTGGGCGATTAAAATGACAAAAATGCCGAGGCCGATGGGTAAGGCTTGGGTGAACTTGGCTGGGTTGGCAAATAAATCAAAGTTGAGGAGTAACCCGGCAGTTTCTAAACAGGTAGCAATGGTAGCGATGAGCAGAATACCAGCAAAGGCTTTCTGACCTGCGGTGGTGGGACGAGGATCGTTACGGCTAGGTAATACAATCACTACAGGTTTACCGTCTGTATTTTCTACTAAAAACAGGCGATATTGCTCACCGAGACGTTCTTGTAAGTTGGCGCTGAGGCGGTTGTGAACTTCTTGGGGTTCGCCGCGTAAATTACCTTTAAAGATAGCGCCTTCTTGGTAGGCGATCGTTTCTGTGGCGAAAAATGTATCCAGTCCAAAAATGCCTTTAATGGCACTCAAGTCAGCTTCGGGAATTGATAATACTTCAATTTGGAGTTCGGCGGTGACTGGTGCTGTATTACCTTCTGGTGTGGTGTCAGCAGCCAGCCTTTCTGTTGCCCGTTGCTTAAGGATGGCATCTTGTCCCGCCGCCCGTAATTGTCTGCCGAGGTAGATGTATAACCCGGCAGAAGCTACTACTAAGAACAATATGCCGACAATGTTGAGATAAACGCCAGCAGCAAACAAACCAAAAAATAACAGCCAGGGAGTCATCAAAACCACTGACTGCAACCAGGCTAAGATTCCCAGTTTTCCAAAAGGTCTGGCGCGATAAAAGCCCCAGCCTAATATGCCGAAAGCTACTAATAAAATTGTCCCAATTATAGGAGTCTCTGAAGAAGCAAACATTTCCAAACCCTTCGCTGTGAACGACCAAGCCTAGTTGGTCAAGTGTGAGAAGCAGGAGGCAGGAGGCAGTGGTTCGGCCCTTCGACAAGCTCAGGGCGGCGCTACGCTCACCAACCGAGGCGGGAGGTAGTACGTTCTGTCTGAAGCTCTATGCTTTTATTAATGTATAACGCTACCTGTTTTTCGCTCAAATCAATCGAAAGGACAAGGGGGACAAGGAGGACAAGGGAGACACGGGGGACACGGGGGACACGGGAGACAAGGAGGACAAGGGGGACAGACTCTCAATATACAAGGTTGGGTGGAGGAACGGAACCCAACATTCTCAAGACCCTGTTGGGTTACGCTATCGCTACGCCCAACCTACTATTCTCTTAACTTCAGACTTCTAAGATTCTCTGCCTGTTGTCCAGGTGTCGCGCCATTTGACTGTGCCTTCTTTGGCGACTACCCAACGGCGGGGGGTGGTGTTTTCTCGCAGGGGCGATCGCCCTTCGCGCCATAAGGCATATTTATAACTAATTAATTTGCCCGCACTTTCATCAAAGGGAATCTCGGCAAACCAAGTATTGGCGTTGATATATTCTAGGGGATAGGCTTTGCTAATATCCCAATTGCCTAATTCTGGGCAGTCGCCTGTGACGACGATGGTTTCCCCTGGTTGGGTATTTACGCCGTTGAGTTGCACACGAATGATGGTTTGGCCTTTAATGCGATCGCCTACGTGGCTGAGGACAATGACTCCCCGTTCTTCTAGGTGTAGGTCGGAAATTTTGCCGTCTTTGACTTCGTATTTATTGCGGGTGATGACACAAGTATGTTCGCCGTCGGGTAGTTCTGTCTCGATTTCTGGTAGTGTGACTTCGCCGCCTCGGTTGAGGGCGACAAAGCACAGGGAGTCACGATAACGGCGAATGTAGCAGTAAACATCGGGGGTGATGTATTTTTGCCAATGGCTACCCATTGAAATGGCTGGATTGAGTCGCCGCAAGCCGGAAAGTAAGCGGAGGTAACGATAAATTTCGGTGTCGTTGTCCCATTTTTCCATCATGGGGCGGTTGTAGGGGTCGTTACCGCCATCGGTGTCGTTATGCAAATACTGTTCTGTACCGTAATAAATGCAGGGAATACCACGGGATGTCATAATTAGGGCGATCGCAACTCTCAACATCGCTGGGTCTGGGTTGAGCGATTGAAAGCGCGGCATATC
Source organism: Aulosira sp. FACHB-615 (assembly GCF_014698045.1). Classification (GTDB taxonomy): domain Bacteria; phylum Cyanobacteriota; class Cyanobacteriia; order Cyanobacteriales; family Nostocaceae; genus Nostoc_B. Next base: position 107,728 of record NZ_JACJSE010000006.1, on the reverse strand, counting down.
GTGGTTATCGATGAAGGTAATTAACTCGGTTGCGCCGTTGTAGCGGTAGTCTTCATCAAAAATGTATTGAATTGTTTGAAATCCATTTTCGGAACCTTGGGCGAGGGCGGCGCGAATGGCAACACACAAGGCAAAGTCTAGCATGGTCATTCCGGAATTATTGGCAAATTCCAAAGAGCGATCGTCCTGTGGCCCACTATAAATCCATTCGCCAAAAATAAACACATCTGGTCTGTGATTGTACATATCACCTGTAAATTCTTGCCAAAACCAGATGGGCATGTGTTTTACAGTGTCTACCCGTAAGGCATCTACGCCCCTATCTAGCCATTGTTTAATTGCAGATTTAATATATTCCCGATATTCGCTGTTGTTTTCGTTAAAGGTGGCTAAACCAGCCAATTCACAGTTCTGGACTTGCCATTCGTCTTCCCAATTCTGCACTTCACCGTAATGGTGATACCAGTTATTCTCATCGTTATGGAAGTCGGCAATTTTTACGCCGTCGTCATACAATTCACCTTTACTACCACTGGTATCAGGGGTACTGTGGTTACAAACAATATCCAAGACTAACTTCATATTCCGCTTATGTAACTCTTCAATTAAGCGGTCAAAGGTAGTATTTCTTGTTTCTTGGGTTTCGTTTAACGAAGGGTTTTCATCTTTACCAATAAAGCGGGGATTGATGCGTTTAAAATCTTTTGTCCAATAACCATGTATAGCTGCATTACCCACAAATAATTCTTCTACCTGCTCAAATAAAGGAGTTAACCAAACAGCAGTAACTCCCATATTTTTGAGATAGTCTAATTTGTCAATTACACCTTGTAAGTCGCCGCCCCAATATTTACCCCAGTCCTGCCCGGTGGGGTCGTACAATTCTGGGTTAATACCTTCGCTATTTTCGGGGTCGCCATCATGAAAGCGATCGACCACGATAAAGTAAATTGTTTCTTGGCGAAATTCAATATCTCTGGTGTAAAGAAATTCTAAATTAAGTTCTGTATCTGATGGTGGGGTTTGGATGAGAGCTTCGACTTCGGCTGTAGCTGAATCGACTTTGTACTGCTCTGGTGAGAATTGAGATGGAGGTGTTTGCACCATAAAAGTTTGAATTTAAAGATTTACAATGTGTTGCTTTGCACTTCGGTATTATGGCATCCCGCTCTTGGTAAAGAAAATCTATCAAGAGCTAGTTTATATTTCTATCGTGGGATATATTTCCCTTGCTAGAGGTTGAAAAATCGTTGTTCTAGCAGTTCTTTCTGCATCAATATTAAATTAAGCATAAGAATTTGGCTTGAGGGAAAATATTGTGTTGTTCAAATTGTCAAGATTGTAAGATACAAAGCACTTAATTTTTAAGTGTTTTTATTTTTAGGTAGAGAAATAAAATTTTATGTTTTCTCAGTTTTATCTGATGATGAGAGAGTTTATAGAACTGTTAAAAAAAATTATAAGTTGCTTTTTTATGGTAATCATTAGCAGTAGATGAATGAGGAAATTGACAGAGAATAATCCCAAGTGAATTTTCCAATCATCGATTTAAGCCGCGAGTGATGATTATCTAGGAATATTTGGGTAAAGGTATTACTAACATGACTTACGTAAAATTATTATGAAAAAATAAACCGCAAAGGGCGAGAGGGACACAAAGTTAAGAGAGTTTTAGAGAGTTATTGCGTAAGTCTGGACTAATTATTATTTAGATGTTTCATTTGGAGGATGAAGAAAGGTTAGAGAATGCCATACAAGTAAATTTTGATATTGATGATTTGAGTTAAAAATTCAGGCGATCGCCTATTTTTAACTAAACTGGTAAGCAAGCAAAAGAGGTAACATTTATGACTAAATATGACAAGATTTTTAACTCACAAAAAACACTAGCAGAATCTTTAACACCAGAAGAAGCTGTTGCGGCAATTGCGGTGGTAACTGCACTTGCTGATGCTTCGGTGGAAGAAATAGATCCTGAAGGTTTAGCAGGGATTTTGTGGCAATTTGAGGTTTTTGAAGCATATTCTGAAGATGAACTATTAGAAATAGTTGACAAACTCATCGATATTGCAGAATCACAAGGGCTAAGTCCGTTGTTTAATACTGCTAATGAATCACTCACTGAAGAAGTTTTATTAGATGGTTTTGCGGCTGGGGTGGTGACACTTTTAGATGAAGAAGAATTCACTATTCCCAAAAGTAAGGAACCTTTCTTGAAAAAGTTGCAAGAAGCTTTGGAATTGGAAGATGAAGAAGCAGATGAAATTACTAAAGAAATAATTGCAGCTTTTCAAGCAGGAGAAAATGCCGAAGATTTAGAGGAGGAAGAAGGGATATTAACTGAGGTTGAATATATCGAAGATGTTTATGAATCGCCTTTAGGGAATTTTACAGTTCCGATTCCGGTTGACGCAGAACAAGGAGGGAGAATTCAAACCCAAGAAGGTGTGGTGGGTTTTTCTGATGACTTTGGCACTTTGCTCAGAATTGATTATTATCCCATACCGCCAGAACAGTTAGAAGAATTAGAATCGGAAGGGCAGGCAGAATATTTAAAAAACATTGTAGTAGATAAATATGTGCCGCAGGCAATTTTGGCAAATCTGCCAGATTCACAAATCAAGTATGGCGAATATTTAGAAGATATTTTTGCAGGCGCATATTACGCCTTGGTTGATATGCCGAAAGGTTCAACAATGTCTCAGCAAGAAAATAACGGTAGTTCTACGAGATTAGATGCTTACCGTGGATTGTTGGCATTTATTAATGGCGAGTTTTTATATATAGTTAGTAGCCAACGTAGCTTTTTAAATGGCGAAACACCAAATGATATCGCTGAAGAAGCTGAGTACATTAAAGATAATATTTTGTCTTTTGTGGAGACGATGGAGTTTAGTTAATCTCCCCAGTTTATCAAGAAGAATTCAGAAATCAGGAGTCAGAATGCAGTATGATAATTCGGCAAGCTCAGTGCATCGCTGGGTGATGAATATTGCTGGAAAACCTCGTCTCGCGTGGGTGAAATCAAAATAAAACTTTCTGATTTGATTTAAAACTCCATTCATTTATAAGTGGAGTATTCTGAATTCTGTCTTCTGACTCCTTTTTATTCATCTCCTAACATCTGGAGTAACTGCGCCTCTGTTAACTGAGTAATTCCTAAAGCCTGGGCTTTGGCTAATTTAGAACCAGCATCTTCTCCTACTACCAAATAATCAGTTTTTTTGCTGACGGAATCAGTAACTTTACCGCCTGCTTTTTGGATAAGTGCTTTAGCTTCATCTCGCTTTAGGGTGGGTAATGTGCCTGTGACGACAAAAGTTTTCCCGGCAAACTTCTGATTACTTTCACTCACAGTTGCAGTTTCTTCAGCAGCTAATTGTAAACCTGTATTTCGCAACCTTTCAATTAAAGCTTGATTGGCATCAATATGAAACCACTGATAAACAGACTGGGCGATTTCTGCACCAATACCATAAATACCTGCAATGTCTGATTGTTTGGCGGTTTCTAATTTCTCCACGGCGGGATATTTCTCGGTGATGAGTTGGGCATTCACACTGCCAACATGACGGATGCCTAAACCATACAATACCCGATGCCAAGGTTGATTTTTTGATTGAGCGATCGCATCTACTAATTTCTGTGCCGATTTTTCCCCCATTCTCTCTAAACTACATAATTGAGCTTCTGTCAAGTCATACAAATCAGCTACAGAATGCACCAAACCTTTATCTACCAGTTGATGTACTAATTTTTCCCCCACGCCTTTAATATCTAAAGCATCCCGGCTAACCCAATGTTCAATGGAACCTTTGAGAATAGCTGCACAAGAAGCATTGACGCAACGAGTCACGGCTTCTCCTGATTCTCGCACCACTGGTTGACCGCAAACAGGGCAATGGCTAGGCATAACAAATGGTACAGTATCAGCCGGACGCAATTCTTTAATTACCCGTACCACTTCGGGAATAATTTCCCCAGCTTTGCGAACAATTACAGTGTCACCGATGCGGATGTCTAATTGGGCGATGCGATCGCTATTATGTAAGGTAGCGCGAGAAACTGTTGTCCCCGCCAATTGTACCGGACGCATCTCTGCTAACGGTGTTAACGCCCCAGTTCTACCCACATTCACCGCAATATTTTCCACACGGGTGGGTGCTTCCTCGGCTGGGTATTTCAACGCCACCGCCCAGCGCGGGAATTTTTGGGTAAAACCTAACTGTTCTTGCAGTTTAAAAGCATTGAGTTTGACCACTACACCATCGGTCATGTATGGTAAATTCAATCTTTCCGTATCCCAATATTTGTAGTATTCTGCCACTTCAGCTAAAGACTCACACAGCTGATGGTTGGGATTGACCCGAAAACCCATTTTTTGTAATAATTCCAAGGCTTCCCATTGGGTATTGGCAATACTCGCATCATCCATCCCTGGAATATGCAGTGTATAGGCAAAGAAATCTAACCGTCGCCGCGCTACAATACGCGAGTCTAACTGTCTGAGTGTACCTGCGGCGGCGTTGCGGGGGTTGGCAAATAACTGTTCGCCTGCTTTTTGCCGTTCTTCGTTGATTTGTTTAAACACTTCCAACGGTAAAAATGCTTCACCGCGCACCTCTATTCTTTCTATTGGTTCTATCCCATCAAAGTTTAAACGCAAGGGAATAGAACGAATTGTTCGCACATTTTGGGTAATTTCTTCACCCGTAACCCCATCACCTCTAGTTGCACCCCTGACTAACACCCCATCTTGGTAAGTCAGCGCCAAAGCCGAACCATCAATTTTCAACTCCGAGACATATTTTACCGCGTCCGTTGTCGGGAGTTGTCGCCGCCAACGTTGATCCCAAGCTTGCAACTCATCAATATTAAAAGCATTCTCCAGACTGTACAAGGGGATATTATGCCGCACTGAGGTGAAATGAGTCGCCGGTCTTTCACCCACGCGCTGAGTTGGACTGTCAGGCGTTACTAATTCAGGATACTGCGTTTCCAACTGTTGCAATTCGCGGTATAGCTGGTCATAGACTGCATCTTCCATGATGGGTGCGTCTAAAACATAATAGGCGTAACTCGCTTGTTGCAAAAGCTGGCGTAATTCTTCTATGCGCTTGAGTTGAGGCTGAGTCTGAATCATTATACTTATAGAACGATATTGAGTAAATATAATTTTATTTGTTGGGATAATTCTAGGTTAATCTTCTTGGGTATCAAAAGGCATCAGCAAGAAGTTATAAGCGATCGCATCCCGTCTACCAATATTAACATTTGTTAAAAAAATGCCCATAAATAGATATTCTCTATAAGCTCCCACTCTTCTTCTTAGCCTTCTCTTCCTTGGCGTACTTGGCGGTTCGTTTTTTAATTAAGTGTATCTTCACAGAAAATGGCTATAACTCTTTGCGTCTTTGCGCCTACCCTCCGGGAAGCCGCTATCGCGTCTATGCGCGAAATAAACAATTCTTGTCTTCCACCACACATACAATCACATGAATAAAAAACCAATCATTATTGCTCATCGCGGCGCGAGTGGCTATCGCCCAGAACATACTTTAGCCGCTTACGAATTAGCAATCAATTTTGGTGCAGACTACATTGAACCAGATTTAGTTTCCACACAAGACGGTGTTTTAATTGCGCGTCACGAAAACGAAATTTCCGAAACCACTAACGTTGCTAACCATCCCGAATTTGCTCAACGACGCACGACTAAAATCATCGATGGCGAAATCAAAACAGGTTGGTTTACAGAAGACTTTACTCTGTCCGAAATTAAAAAATTACGCACCAAAGAAAGGATTCCCCAATTACGTCAGCAAAATACTTTTTATGATGATTGGTGGGAAATTCCCACACTCCAAGAAATTATTGATTTAGTCAAAACTTATAGTAAAAAACTGGGACGCAATATTGGTCTTTATCCAGAAACAAAACATCCCACTTATTTTAGGTCTATAAACTTAAGTTTAGAAGAACCTTTACTTCAAACCTTACAAGCCAACGGTTATCACGAAAAAAATGACCCTATTTTTATTCAATCCTTTGAAGTGAGTAACTTACAATATTTAGCCCAAAAAACTCATTTACCTTTAGTCCAGTTAATCAATCTTACTGGTCAACCTTATGATTTGGTCGTTAGTGGTGATGTTCGCACCTATACTGATTTAGTGACAAAATCAGGTTTAGAAGAAATTGCTAAATACGCCCAAGCAATTGGTATTCATAAAGATATTTTAATTCCTAGAGATAATAACAATAAATTGCGATCGCCCACATCTGTAGTACATAATGCCCATGCTACTAACTTGCAAGTACACGCCTGGACTTTTCGCAACGAAGACTACTTTCTACCTCTAGACTTCCAAGGTAATCCCCAAGGGGAATATGAACTATTTTTTAGTTTAGGCGTTGATGGCGTATTTAGTGACTTTTCTGATACTGCTTTAAGTGTGCGCGATCGCAGCCAATCGCTTGATATTTCTTAATACTTGCTCTGCCAAGTTAAAAAACTAAAATTATACTTAAGACTACTTCTAAAAGTATGCAAAATATCCTAAATCAATAATTATCTAGTCTTACTTCCTCCATCCCAACCTCTATCACCATAGAGAATTTCACAGCAACTAACTAGTGCATACCAAAATAAAGGTAGTTATGGTAACTAAATTAGACGCATTTAAATCACCTCGATTTATCGGGAAACCTCTTTTAGCAGATGTTGATTTTTTTGATTCACTCGAAAAAGTTGATCAATTTGCGACTGATGCAGGTATCAGAATTTATGTCACTAGTTCTACCCGTTTACAAGGTGGTGTAGTGTCAGGCGCAATTGTCCGTCCTGCAAGTCGTTCAAATCATTTAGTCGGTCACAGCATTGATATGAATGTGATGCTAGGAGATAAGCTATTTAATAGCGATGCTCTTGATAAAAGCAACTTAAAAAATCTACCACAAGGCATTCAAAACTTTATTCAAAGCATCCGTAATGACCCGATGTTGCGCTGGGGAGGAGATTTTACACCAGCAGATTCAGTTCATATTGATGATGGCTTAAATGTCAGAGATCCTGCTACTTGGGATGCAAAATTTCCCATTATCCAAGCAGAAATGCGAGCTTTATCCCAACCTAATTCTGTTTCTGGACAGCCAAGATTATTATTTCTGACTGACCCACCAATGCGAGGAGATGATGTACTTGCTGTACAAAACGCTCTCAATCAAAAAGGCTTTAATCTCAAAGCTGATGGTATATTTGGCGCAGCTACCGATGATGCTGTAACAGCATTTCAACAAAAGCAAGGTTTAACAGCAGATGGGATTGTCGGGCCAGGTACACGCAAAGCATTAGGATTGTGATATGGGAGAAGGCAGTCCCGATGAAACAAGTTTCATAGCCAAGCATGAAAGTGGAACTAGCATTTTTACTCAGCACTCAGCACTCAGCACTTTCAAGTCAGGAGGTAAAATTACACCTATCCTCACCTTTCTGTAAAAAACAAGATCCCCGACTTCTTTAAGAAGTCGGGGATCTGAGCTTATTTGTATTTAAAAATCAACCTTAATAAGCAAATTTACTTGCTGCTGCAAATCGGTTATTAATCTCATCCCAGTTAACCACATTCCACCATGCTGTTAAATAATCAGCGCGGCGGTTTTGATAGTTGAGATAATAGGCATGTTCCCAAACATCATTGCCGAAAATGGGATATTTACCTTCAGTGATGGGATTATCTTGATTAGCTGTAGTTGTAATTTCTAACTTGCCATTTTTGTTACGTACAAGCCAAACCCAACCACTACCAAAACGTGCTGCACCAGCTTCGTTAAACTGCTTTTTAAAGGCGGCAAAATTACCAAAATTTTGATTAATCGCAGTGGCGATTTCTCCTGTTGGTTCTCCGCCTCCCTCCGGCTTCATAATTTTCCAAAACATCGAGTGGTTGACATGACCACCACCATTATTACGAACTGTTGTGCGGATATCTGCCGGAACTTTACCCAGTTTGCGTAACAATTCTTCAACAGATTTGTTTTTCAATTCTGGGTGTTTGTCTAATGCAGCATTCAAGTTTTTCACATAAGCTGCATGGTGCTTATCGTGATGGAACTGCATTGTTTTAGCATCAATGTGTGGTTCTAATGCTTCGTAAGGGTATGGTAAAGGTGGTAGTTCAATTACGCCTGTAGTGCTTGGTGCTTGACTAACAGGTGATTTATCAGCCAACGCCAAAGAATCTAATGCAAAAGTACCTGCACCTGCACCCAGTAAAAACAAGAAATGTCTGCGGTTAAGAGTCATAAGAATTTTTTACAGCAAATCTATGCAATTTGTTGTCAATTTTTATTGTCATAGATTTAGGCTACAAAAAATCACCTTTATGGCTTAAATATCAAAATAAATATGGTTAAACTTAGTATGCGTAGGGTGTGTTAGGCGTAAGCCGTAACGCACCAAAAACTTTACAGTAGATGCGTTACGCTGTCGCTAACACATCCTACATAGATTTCAAAAATTAAAGATGAATCTTATAGTTAAATTTAGGTTAAATACTATCAGGATCTACACCCAAAGCTTTTAATCTCTCTGCTAGTAATTGGGCGCGTTGTTCTGCTTCTTGGGCGCGTTGTTCTGCTTGTCGAGCGCGTTCGTCACCAGTCAGTAAAATATTACCAGCTTGGTCACACCAACGCAACCAACTATCATTTCTCCCTTCAAATTCGCCAGTCCACAAAGTAACGCCTAAACCAATATCTTCTAACCAATTATTTGTCGTTTCTAGATAACGTCTACCCTTAATTGTATAAATTCTTAAAACTTGCTCTCCCAAATTTTGCTGGGGGTCATAGACAATATAATAAGCAACTCGCATTTTTTCATAAATTTGGAGTTTCTCATCTAATTCATTGCCCTTTTTATTAGAGACAATTTCAATTACCAGTTCTGGTGATTTACCAAATTTCCAAACAAGGTAACAGCGATTTTCTTTTTCCCACCAATTCTCCGGTGTTTGAACATCAAAACTCACAAACACATCTGGAACGATCGCAGGTTCGGTATATGTATGGTAAACCCCAACATTAGCTGCGGCTAAAAAAACTTGGTTTTGTAAAGAACTATAAAGGGAACTAACTAAAAGGCGCTGTTGTTTTTCAGATGCAAGATTATCCACTGGCGTATCATCTTCAGTTATTAGTAGGTTAGCATCTGGTATGTCACAATTATCAATATCTTTGACTAAAAGTTGCTCACCCATGATTTTATCCACTACTGAAGGGTTGTATTTATTATAAGTAAAATTCTCACTGCTCTCAACCTGACTTAACCTAATAATTCGTTCACCGCGACATTAAAACCTGGAAGTACAGTTTGAGTTCTGACTACTTCACCTGCAATAAATACAAGTCGCTGATTTTTAGTAATTACAATAATCCAACTATTTTCAGGAAATACTAACCAAACTTCTTCACTACCAGATTGCAAATATTCTTGAGATTTGGCAATCATATCTTCTGCTAAATCTGTGGGGGAAATAATTTCAGCTATTAAAGGAAAACTTTGAGGTAAAACCGCAGGTTCTCCAAATTGCTGCATCAGTTCTGGGGTAAGATAAGCCACATCAGGACGACGACCTTGTTTGTTAGTCAGACAAGGTGCTTCTGTATAAACCTCCCCGCCTTGTCCACTAGTGTCTTTGTAATTTCTCCAGTAAGTAGCTACTTTTGCCTGTATACGGCTGTGTTTTAATGTCACTTCTTCTTTCTCCAGCAGTTCCCCATTTACCCATTCTGTACCTTCGGGGGGACTTTGCAGCCAATCTTCTAGGGAATAGTTTGTGGAGGTATTTTCTTTAATTGGTGTGATTACCATAATTATCTATTCTTATGGGCAGGATATGATTAATATTATGACTTAGAGGTTAATGAAAATGACACAAGAATTAACCGACCTCAGAAATAGTATTTTACAAGGACGTTACGAAGATGCTTTGGCGATTGTTGATGAGTTAGAGGGGATGAGTAGACAGGCAATACTGAGAAATATTCAATCTTATTTAAAGATTTTATTGATTCATTTAATTAAAAATCAAGTGGAAAAGCGACTAACAAATTATTGGACTGCTTCTATTCGTAACTCTGTACGAGAAATTCAAAAACTTAATATTAAAGACAATAAAAAATCTTATTATGTCAATCAAGATGAATGGGAAAGTTTAATAGAAGAGGAAGTTATGGAAGATGCGATCGCAGATGCTAGTTTAGAAGTTATGAACGGTACATATAACCAATTTCAACTAGCTGATGTAGTCAATAGGCAACAATTAATGCACAAGGCTGTAGAATTGTTGCTCTTGACTTATAGTTATTCACCAAAAGAATTACCCAGGATTGTTGCAGAAAAATTGATTCAATTACCTGGTGCTGAAGATTAGTAATTTAAAATCATCAGTCCTTTTAGGATGGGAAAACCCCATCCTAATAATTAACGGAAATTAACCGAAATGTTGAATAATTGCGTCGGCAAATTCAGAACATTTGAGAGGTTCTACAGGTGGTTCCATTAACCTTGCTAAATCGTAGGTGACTTGACCGTTAGCGATCGCATCCCCTAAACCTTTCTTAACTAAGTCGGCTGCTTCTTGCCAACCCAGATATTCCAACATCATCACGCCAGACAAAATCACTGAACCAGGGTTAATTTTGTCTAAGCCTGCGTGCTTGGGTGCTGTACCGTGAGTAGCTTCAAAAACGGCGCAAGCATCGCCAATATTCGCGCCTGGCCCCATACCTAAACCACCAACAATGGCGGCGGCTGCATCTGACAAATAATCGCCGTTGAGGTTCATTGTAGCCAGAATCGAATACTCATCTGGTCTGGTTTGGATTTGTTGAAAAATACTGTCAGCAATGCGGTCATTGACCATGACTTTATCTTTCCACTTGCCGTTACCGTGGCTATCCCAAATTGAGTTAAGAACTGTTTCCACTTCCTTGACAATTTGTGCTTTCTTCTCTTGGGTAAGGGCATCAAAACCAGGGTCAATTTGACGGGCGTTGTCTTCTAGGGAAATATTGGGATTTTTTTCTTTGTTGCTTAAAATCCAAGATTCCCGTTCGGTGACTGTTTCTTGACGAAATTCGCTGGTGGCTAGTTCATAACCCCAATCACGGAACGCGCCTTCAGTGTACTTCATGATGTTACCCTTATGCACCAGCGTGACTTGTTGCTTGTGTTTGGGTAAAGTTAAGGCGTGTTTGATGGCGCGACGTACTAGACGCTGGGAACCAGTTTTGCTGATGGGTTTAATCCCGATACCAGAATCAAGAGGGATTTGCTTTTTCCCATGTTCTGGGGTGGCGGGGATGAGTTCTTTGTTGAGGATGGAAATTAAGCGTGAACCAATTTCACTACCTTGTTTCCATTCGATTCCCAAATATATATCTTCAGTATTTTCCCGATAAACAATGACATCTAGCTTTTCAGGGTTTTTGTGGGGTGAAGGCGTACCAGCATAGTAACGGCAAGGACGCACGCAAGCATACAAGTCAAAAATTTGCCGCAATGCCACGTTTAAAGAACGAATCCCACCACCTACAGGAGTGGTCAAAGGCCCTTTAATAGCCACACCATATTCTTTAATGGCTGTCAAAGTATCTTCGGGTAAATACTGATAAGTGCCGTATAAATCACAAGCCTCATCACCAGCATAAATCTTAAACCAACTGATTTGGCGTTTACCCTGATACGCCTTAGCTACCGCCGCATCTAGTACCTTTTGGGTAGCAGGCCAGATATCAATACCTGTGCCATCGCCCCGAATAAACGGGATAATTGGATTGTCAGGCACAACTGGCTCACCATTCTTAAAGGTGATTTTTGATCCACTAGTCGGGGGGGTAATCTTTTCGTACATAGTTCAAACACTCCAGAAAAACATAAAAAGTATGAAGTATGAAGTATGAAGTGTGAAGTGTCAAATATAAATTTCACCTTCAGCCTTTATCCTTCATCTTGACTAGGTTCTAGCCTTGAGCATCCTAGTCCCTAATCCCTAAATATGCAGATTTTCCCCCTATTCCCCTTTTACAGCATTTGGGGATTAAGTGAAACTGACGCAATTTTGTACGATCAAAAATAGTAAACTACTTTTCGCTATCAGTGTTTCATCATCAAGAATCCACGATAGCGATCGCTTGTTCACTGACCGCTAACACGAGTAATGGCATGACAGACCCAATGATTGTATCAGGCACTGCTAATGACATCGACTCCCTCAGACAACGCTTAATCGCTGGGTCTCTTCAAGTCCAACAACAGATCATCCCACAGTTAGCCGAATTAGGTAACGAGGGATTGGAAGTGTTGAGGGAATTTTTACTGAAACGTCGTGAGTCCCCAGCAACTTGGATTGATGGTAAAGCTTACCAAGTCCTTTACAACTCTGATGCACCAAACGCCAGAGAATTTCTCCAAACAAATTTTCCTGAAGGCATTGTACCTCTAAAATCAGATGCAGGGATCAATTACAAACCTTTACAACAGCTACTTGCTGCTCAAGACTTCCAAGCCGCCGATCGCATGACTATTGAGAAAATGTGCGAAGTAGCAGGGCCAACGGCTGTCAAGCGCAAATGGCTGTATTTTACGGAAGTTGACAATTTCCCTGTGACTGACTTACACACCATTAATCATTTGTGGTTAGTTCATTCGGAAGGAAAATTTGGCTTTTCGGTACAGCGCGAAATTTGGTTAAGTCTCGGCAAAAATTGGGATAATTTCTGGACGAAAATCGCCTGGAAAAATGGGAATACTTGGACACGTTATCCTAATAGTTTTATTTGGGATTTGAGTGCGCCGAAAGGTCATTTACCTTTATCCAATCAACTGCGAGGTGTGCGAGTTATTGCGTCTTTATTTGCTCATCCGGCGTGGACGAATAAAGTGTGAAGTGTGAAGTGTGAAGTGTGAAGTGTGAAGTATGAAGAAGGATAAGCCAGAGATAGAAGATGATTTGCGTGCAGAGTATGACTTAAAAAGCTTAAGAGTCAGAAAACTTGGTTCTGAACGCAAGAGTTTTGCTCAAACAATAGACATCTTGCAAAAGTCCAAATTTTAAACTCTTTCTTTGCGTCTATGCGTGAGGAAAGAATCTTTCTGCAAGAAGTCTAATGATTTGTTTAGAAAAAACAAACGACAAAGGACAAAATTAAATAATGGCTAAAGTACGTCTCGAAGAAATTAAACGTCGGTTTAACAACGTCACCGCCATCGAAGATATTAGCTTTGAAATTCCCGATGGCGAGTTTTGGGTGTTAGTCGGGCCTTCTGGTTGTGGGAAGTCGACAATTTTACGGACGATCGCGGGTTTAGAAACTGCCACTGCTGGCAAACTATTTATAGGCGATCGCTTAATGAATAACATCCCCGCCAGACAGCGCGATGTGGCGATGGTGTTTCAAAACTACGCCCTTTATCCGCACATGACGGTGGCGGAAAATATCGCCTTTGGGATGCAGATGCGAAAGGTGGACGCGAAACTCATTCAGGAACGGGTGGGGACGGTGGCGCGATCGCTTTCGTTGGAACATTTATTAGATCGCAAACCCAAACAGCTTTCTGGTGGACAGCAACAACGGGTAGCATTAGGAAGAGCGATCGCCCGTGAACCCCAAGTATTTTTATTAGATGAACCTTTATCTAATTTAGATGCTCAATTGCGCGATGACACCAGAGCCGAATTAAAACAACTCCATCAAGAGTTAGGAATTACCACGGTTTATGTAACTCACGACCAAGTTGAGGCGATGACCTTGGCTGATAAAATTGTCGTGCTGAATCGTGGGAGAATCCAACAAATTGGCGAACCCCAAAGCATTTACGCGCTTCCAGCTAATCAAATGGTGGCAACTTTTTTAGGCAATCCACCAATGAATATTTTGTCAGCAAAATATACCAATGATGGCTTTGATGTGGGTGAACAATTAATTGCAGTTCCCGAAGTTGTCAGGGAAAAATTACAGCTGCGTCCAGGACAGAATTATGATTTGGGTATTCGTCCAGAACATATTTCTATTAACAGTAACTCAGCACTCAGCGAGAAGTTGCGTGCGGGGGTTCCCCCCGTTGAGCAAACTTCGGTGACTCCACACTCAGCACTCAGCACTCAGCACTCAGCACTTTCTGTAGAAGTGAAGGTGGTTGAGCCTTTGGGGAGAGAAACTTTAATTCGTGCGAGTTTACCTGGTTCAACAGTGTTATTGAATGTGCAGCTTGGTGGAAATGTACGGGTGATTGTAGGCGATCGCTTATCCTTACAATTAGATTTAACTCAGTTATTTATCTTTGATTCTATTACTGGAGATAGGATATGGCCAGAGCCATAAAATTAAGAATTAGGGTAAATTACGCTGCTGCCACTTGTCAGTTTCACAAGCAGCTTGATCATGCCAAATTCTACAACTAATTACAGGATATAAATAGAGAAATGCTACTCCAATAATCACACAAACCCAAGCAAAACGAATAGCCCAAGTTTTTAGGTTAAATTGTTTTTTATACATGAATACCCTAGATTAGTTTCACATATTTGATCATCTATAGCAATCCCAAATGATTTATCAAAATAAAATTCAGCAGTCAGGAGCTAGAATTAAATTCTGAATTCTTCTTCAAAAACATCTCTCTTCCTTGTCTCCCTTTTCTACCTTGTCCCCCTTGTCTTTATTGCTCACATATCAACTAAAACTGCTATGTATCTTTTACTGAGTCAAAACTTCCATCTTGGTAATGATTGATTCTTTTTTAGTTTTGCCGCATGGTTCAGCACTTTGACAATCACTTACTGATTCAATTGTGTAAGATGCACGGACTTTTTTGTTTAAAAATTTCGCTGACTCTGCACAAATCTCAAAAGATGCGCCTACCGGATGTTCAATTCCTTGTTCATCAATTAATGTGGCATAACACAATAAATCACCGTTGACTAGTTCTTTGACTGTACCAATAGTTGGTAAAGCTTTTGTCGATGTTTCTGGATTTTCGGATGGTGAAACCTCGGTTGTGGGAGTTGGTTCAGGAGATGTAGTCACTTCAGTGATTTGTCTAGGACTTTGGGGAATTTTAGATTTAGTTGTCGGGTTTTCTTGGCTAACTTCTGTAGAGGAATTAGCACAACCGCTAATCCAAATTAGACAAATAATTAATCCAGTGATGAAGCTAGATTTGTTCATAGTTAGAGTCTGTTTATAAAGTACAAGTAGGGTGTGTTACAGGTGTGCAAGGATTTGGTAATGTTCAATAATTAATTTTGAAAGCCAGAATGCCCACAATAGTAATATTCTTACCTCCTGCCTCGGTTGGTGAGCGTAGCCGAACCACTGTTTCCTGCCTCTAAGGTGTTAAAACTAAACTTCCCGATTGCACAACTCCCAGCGCATTTGGTTTATCAAACCGCCAATGTTGTTGATATTGATTGAGAAAGTTTTGACCAATAATACCTTCTACACCAGGAAGTTTGAGAATATTACTTTGCTCAACAACAACAGCATCAATTTCATTTACTTGATGTTGCTGAATTTGCAGCTTATTCAATTTGATTTTTTTGACAATTTCCCGTCCACCCAAACCAAATACTTCTGCGGTTGGGGCGTTAAGAGTGTCAATTCCTAATTTTTGCGCGATAGATTGAGAAACTGCGATCGTATAGGCTCCTGTATCTAAAACAAAAGTAAAAGGCCCTTCACCATTAATGTAAACTTGAGTCGTTAAAATCCCAAAGGTTCCTTTTAAAGGAATAGCACCCGCAACAGATTTAGAAGGTGGTAATAGTTGTAATTGTTGTTTTTTGGGATTGAGAACAACATCGAACTTACTGAGAAAATCTAGTCCTAAAACTCCAGATATATCCTGTGGTAATGCTGGTGTAGGTAATTCTAAGCCATAAAGACCAGAAACAGTGGCAGAATTTACACTTAAACCTGGTAAGATATGAGTCTTAACTTCTAGGTTTTTGAAGTTATTACCAATAACAGGTTTATATTCTAAAAGTCCATTGGGAATAGGTTTACTATTCAGACCTAATTGTTGAGCAATTTGAGTATTGATAATGGTTTGACCACTGCCAGTATCTAAGATAAAAGTTTGCGTTTGTTTGCCAATGCGGACGGGGATTCTAAACACAGAACTCTCACGTTCCAATTGCAGTTTTACATTAGCTTGTCCTCGACTAGTTGATTGCGGGAGTTTCACACCAACCGCTTCCATAAAAGCGGCAACGCGCTCAACAGCATCAGGACGAAACTCCCCATTTGAAGTTAAAGTGAGGATTTGTAAAGCACATTTTGTTGTGATAGCTTCTGATTCGGCTTGATTAATAAGCTTTTGCTCAGAAATTTTAGCCTCAGCACATTTTGATACTTCTTGTAAAAGTTGCTGTCCAAGATTAACTTGACCAGCCGCAGGTGTCGGTAACAAAGAAACAAGACTGCTGGAAAGAATGCCCGTTATAAATAAATGAGAAAACAGGCTTTTGCTACGGCGGAAATTTTGGTTAGCTGGAACTTGAGATTTTTTCCGCCGAGGCTGAATAGAAATTTGCATAAAAACAGTCATGATAATTTAGTTAAAAGACTGTTGTAACTGGTATTTCGCTAAATCACCAGGTGCAAATGCTCCATTTTCTGTAATGATGGCTGTAATTAACTCGGCTGGTGTGACATCAAAAGCTGGGTTGTAAAATTCTACGCCTTCTGGGGTGAGTCTGGTGTCACCAACTTGGTAAATTTCCTCTGGGTGGCGTTCTTCTATAGGGATTTGACTACCATCAGACAAGGCAAAATCAACGGTAGAAAAAGGTGCAGCAACAAAAAATGGTACATTGTGAGCTTTAGCAACGATCGCTAAACTATAGGTACCAATTTTATTGGCTGTGTCACCATTCGCCGCAATCCTATCAGCGCCCACAACAACAGCATGAATTAAACCCCTCTGCATACAATGGGCTGCCATATTATCGGTAATTAGCGTCACAGGTATATTTTCCTGCACACATTCCCAAGCAGTGAGTTTTGCACCTTGTAACCGGGGGCGGGTTTCATCAGCAAACAACTTTTCTAAACGCCCTTCGCGCCAAGCAGAACGGACAACACCCAAAGCTGTACCATAACCCGCAGTTGCTAACGCCCCAGCATTACAGTGAGTTAGTAAAGTTAGCTTTGCGGGTGTTTTCGGCAATACAGTTAAACCATGATCACCCATCGCCTGACAAGTTTGCAAATCTTCTGCATTAATAGTTTGGGCGGTTTGGAATAAAACTTGTTTGATATCTTCGACGCTTCCTTCCGTGGCGTGGGCAATTTTTAACATCCGACTAATTGCCCAGAATAAGTTTACCGCCGTGGGACGGGTAGAGCGTAATAATTGCGCGACATTTTCTAGCTGGGTTAAAAATTCAGCGCGTTCCCTGGTTGTAATTTCTCTCGCCCCCAGATACATCCCATAAGCCGCAGCCACCCCAATAGCCGGCGCACCCCGCACAATCATGGTTTTAATCGCCCGCGCCATATCTTCACTCCGATGAATTTCCACAAAGGTGTATTCATTCGGTAAACGGGTTTGGTCAATGAGTGATACGGAATCATTGTGCCAAATGACTGGATAAACTTCGTTTGCAGAATTTGTCATAAAAATTGGTAGGGATGATGAATTGTGTACCTAGGAGTTAGAGCTTAGGGAAGAGAGGTTAGTCTTTTTCAAGAGAACTCAGCATTTGCTCAAGTCAACTATTCACGAGAAAATCCTACAACTAAATATGAGAAACTGTCTTCTCTAACCCCTAATCTCTAGCCTCTAGTCTCTATAAGCATGATGAAACGCCGAAAGATTTTAAACACAGCTGCTTTAGCCACAGCCACTGCTGCAACCTTAACCGCTTGTAACCGCAGTACCACAGCCCCCGCAGTGCAAACGGGACTTCCGACTGTCCGTTGGCGAATGGCTACTAGTTGGACTAAAAGTTTAGGAACTTTTATCGGTGCAAAGGTGGTTTCACAACGAGTCAAGGAAATGACTAACGGTCGGTTTACAATTACCCCCTTTGCGGCTGGTGAGTTAGTTCCAGGATTACAAGTTTTAGATGCGGTACAAGCCGGAACTGTAGAATGCGGTCATACATCCAGCTATTACTACATCGGTAAAAGTCCGGCTTTGGCTTTCGCCACCTCTGTACCCTTTGGTTTAAACGCCCAACAGCAGAACGCTTGGTTATATCATGGCGGCGGTTTAGAAGCGATTCAGAAAGTCTACACCAACTTCAACATTATTAATTTTCCCGCAGGTAACACCGGAGCGCAGATGGGGGGCTGGTTTAAAAAAGAAATTAAAACTGTCGCTGACCTCAAAGGTTTAAAAATGCGAATTCCGGGATTAGGTGGACAGGTAATGTCGCGTTTGGGTGTAAATGTGCAAGTTTTACCTGGAGGCGAAATTTATTTGTCACTTGACCGGGGTGCAATTGACGCGGCTGAATGGGTAGGCCCTTACGATGATGAAAAACTCGGTTTAAATAAAGCTGCAAAATATTATTACTATCCTGGTTGGTGGGAACCAGGGCCATCTTTAGATGTGTTAGTTAATTTGAATGCTTGGAACAAATTACCCCAAGAATATCAACAAATTTTAAAAGCCGCTACTTTAGAAGCCAACATGAATATGCTGACAGAGTACGATGCGTTGAATGGTGCAGCACTTTCGAGATTGATTGCTGGTGGTACACAACTCACTCCCTATAGTCAGGAGATTTTACAAGCAGCACAGCAAATTGCTCTTGAGATATATGAAGAAAACGCCACTAAAGATACTAACTTCAAACAAGTTTATGAACAATGGAAAAACTTCCGTCAACAAGTTTATAACTGGAATCGGGTGAATGAGTTAAGCTACGCTAATTTTGTCACTGCTAGTAATAGTAAGTAATCATATCCCCACACAAACTACAGCAGTGTGGGGATATTAATTTACTGCTGAGATTGCTTATTTAAGAATTGCGATCGCACAAAAAAACATCCATCAAATTAGTTGATTTGTATTACCATCGATAAAAGTAACGCGAAAAAAAATACGTCCGTTGCAAATGCCCCATCTCGGTCATAGTAGGAGTTAGGGGTCAGTTTTCCTCGTGTTTCCGGTTGGTGAGCCTGTCGAACCACTGCCCTCTAACTCCTGCCTTCAAAAATAAACATGAGTATTATTCTTACCGACTACAGCCTCATTCAAGTTATTGATGATAATACTAATACCTGTATTTATCGCGCCTACCAAGAATCAACACAAACATCGGTAATTATTAAAACTCTGAAAACTGAGTATCCTACAATTGAACAAATCACTCGCCTAAAATACGAGTATCAAATACTGCAATCTTTACGAATAGCAGGAGTTATTCAACCTCTCGCTTTAGAAAGTACACAAAATAAAATCGCACTGATTTTAGAAGACTTCCCTGGCGAAACACTGCATAATTTTATTAGCACAAATAAATTAGAATTAACTCAAATTTTACAAATTGCAATTCAATTAGCCTCAACCTTAGCTCAGTTACATCAAAATAATATTATTCATAAAGATATCCAACCTCATAATATTTTAATCGACCCCAACACCAATCAAATCAAAATTATCAACTTTAGTATTGCTTCACGCTTACATAGCGAAAATCAAACCATAAATAACATCAATTTACTCGAAGGTAGTCTGGCTTATCTTTCACCCGAACAAACAGGGAGAATGAACCGCTTAATAGACTATCGCACTGATTTTTATTCTTTAGGTGTCACACTTTATCAAATGTTAGTTGGTAAACTACCATTTGTAGCAAGTGATCCTTTAGAACTAATTCATTCTCATATTGCCAAAACTCCTATATCACCCCAAGAATTAAATTCACAAATTCCAGTGGCAGTATCTAATATTGTGCTGAAATTATTAGCTAAAACAGCCGAAGACAGATATCAAAATGCCTTGGGTTTAAAAGCAGATTTAGAATCATGTTTATATCAGCTACAAACAACTGGCAAAATTACAGATTTGGTTATCGGTAAACTTGATTTAAACAGTCAATTGCTGATTCCACAAAAACTTTATGGACGTGAGCAAGAAGTTACTCAATTGATGAGTATTTTTGAGCGAATCAGTTCAGGAAGCACGGAGTTAACATTAGTTAGTGGTTATTCAGGAATTGGTAAATCTTCCCTAGTTAATGAATTTTCTAAATCGATTATTCGCCAGGGTGGTTATTTTATTGGAGGAAAATTTGACCAGTATAAACGTCATATACCTTATGCGGCATTCATCCAGGCTTTTCAAGAAGTAATTCGGCAGATATTAACAGAAAGTGCTGAAAAAATCACGAGTTGGAAGATGAAAATTTTATCAGCAGTTGGGGTTTATGGGCAAGTAATTATTGAGGTGATTCCTGATGTTGAAAAAATTATCGGTACTCAGCCAGAAATACCATCATTAGGAATTAACGAAGCCCAAAACCGTTTTAATCGATTATTTCAACAATTTATTCATGTATTTGCCCAAGCAGAACATCCTTTAGTAATTTTTTTAGATGACTTGCAGTGGGCGGATGTGGCATCTTTGAAGTTAATTCAACTACTCATCAGTGATATTGAGAGCAAATATTTATTACTCATGGGTGCATATCGTGAGCATGAAGTCAATCCAACGCATCCATTAATATTAACTCTTGCAGCAATCCAGAAAAATGGTGTAAATATCAATAAGATTGTACTTCAGCCTTTGAATATTAGTCATGTTCAACAATTAGTTAGTGATACCTTGAGTATTTTTTCAGAAGATTCCCAAGAACTAGCTGATTTAGTTTTTCATAAAACCCAGGGCAATCCATTTTTTGTAACGCAATTACTCAAATCTCTGCATCAAGAAAACTTTTTATCTTTTAATTTTGATCAAGCCTGTTGGCAATGGCATATCGAAACTATAAAAGATATTGACATTACCGATAATGTTGTTGAATTGATGGTGAACCAAATTCAGAAGTTATCACCGAGAACTCAAAAAGTTTTACAACTGGCTGCTTGTATTGGCGATAAATTTAACTTAGATATTTTGAGCATTGTGAATCAAAAATCTTGGGTAGAAACAGCTAAAGAACTTTGGGAAGCTTTACAAGCAGGCTTAATTTTACCTTTAGATTCGTCTTATAAAATACCTTTGATTTTAACTGAACAGCAAGCCGAACAGCAAATTAGCTATAAATTTTTACATGATCGTGTACAACAAGCATCTTATTCGCTAATTCCCGATGTTGAGAAAAAAAATACTCATTTCACCATTGGTAAATTACTGTTACAAAAATTTTCTCCAGAAGAGCAGAAAGAGCATATTTTTTATTTAGTCAATCACCTCAAATATGGCATTGATTTACTAACTTACGATTGGGAAAGATATGAGTTAGTAGAATTGAATTTAATAGCCGGGAAAAAAGCCAAAGCTACGGCTGCTTATGAGTCTGCTATGGGTTATTTAAAGATATGTTTAAGCCTTTTGAATAATTCTAGCTGGTATCACCAATATGAATTGACATTAAATGTCCATCAACAAGCAGCAGAAGTAGCATTTCTAAGCGGTGACTTTGAGCAAATGGAGTTATTAGCTGAAATTGTTCTACAACAAGCAAAAACCCAACTGGAAAAAGTGAGGGTTTATGAGTTGCAAATCAAAAGTTGTGAGGTGCAAAGAAAATTAATGGCGGCTGTACAGCTTGGTTTAGAAGTTTTAGAAATATTGGGAATAAAACTCAACCAAGCACCAACCGAGTTAGATATCCAGCAAGCTATTCAAGAAACCACTAATTATTTAGCAGGGAAACAAATCGAGGATTTAATTCATTCGCCTGCGGTGACAGATGCTCATAAATTAGCTGCGATGAGGCTAATAGCAAGTTTAGTACCTGCTGCTTATCAATCTGCACCAAAATTATTTATTTTGATTGCTTGTCAGCAAGTCAACTTATCTATTCAATACGGCAATACGCCATTTTCGGCTAGTGGGTTTGCTGATTTTGGTATAGTTTTTAGTGGTTTGTGCCAAGATATTGACGCTGCTTATCAAGTTGGACAATTAGCTTTAAATTTATTAGAAAGTCTAGATACTTATGAAGTCAGAAGTCAAGTTTTATTTAAAGTTGCTACTTTCATAATTCCTTGGAAACATCATGTCAAAGATACCTTACCACTTTTAGAAGCTGCTTACTTTAGTGGCTTAGAAACTGGGGATTTAGTACATACAGGATATTCAGCCAGTAAGAAGTGTCAATATGCCTATTGGAGTGGTGCAGATTTAACCAGTCTCGAACAGGAAATGGCAAAATATAGTCAGGCGATCGCACAAATTCACCAAGAGACTGCGCTAAAATGGCACCAAGTGTTTCACCAAGCTGTTTTGAATTTACTGGGGTTATCGGCAAACCCTTGTCTGTTAATTGGTGAAGCCTATAACGAAGCCGAATTATTAGCAGTTCATATCCAATCAAATGAGCGCACAATTATTCACTATGTGTTTCTCAATAAATTAATTTTGTGCTATCTCCTGGGAGATTTTCATCAAGCTGTAGAAAATGCCAGCAAAGCAGAACAGTATTTAGATGGAGTCACAGGATGGTTAAATGTGCCGTTATTCCATTTTTATGATTCTTTAGCGCAACTTGCTATCTATCCATCAGCCACATCTGAGTATCAAAAGCTGCTGTTAGATAAAGTCAATCATCATCAACAAAAAATGCAAACATGGGCGAGTTATGCGCCGATGAATTTTCAACATAAATATGAGCTTGTCGAAGCCGAAAAAGCCAGAGTTTTAGGACAGTATTGGCAAGCAACGGCACATTATGACAAAGCTATTATGCAAGCGCAAGAGCAAGGATATATCCAAGAAGCAGCTCTCGCCAATGAACTAGCAGCAAAGTTTTATTTTGAGACTGGTAGAGATAAGGTAGCCCAGATTTATTTAATTGATGCTTACTATGGATATAGTAACTGGGGAGCCATAGCCAAGTTGCGCGATTTAGAAGTTAGATATCCCCAAATTGTGGCGCGGCTATCGGAACGTCAAACACCAAACTCAGGTAAAAATCAACTCATCAACGCTATCAATCACAATACCAGTGAAGCTTTTGATTTAGCAACAGTGATGAAAGCGGCTCAAGCACTTTCTGGTGAAATTGTTTTAGACAAATTACTGGCTAAATTAATGCAAATTCTGTTAGAAAATGCTGGTGCAGCCACAGGATATTTAATTTTAAATCAGGCAGATACTTTATTAATTGCTGCATCAGGTAGTTTTGCTCAACCTGAAATTAATGTCCGTCAATCTACCCCTGTAGAATCAAGTGAGAATTTGCCCATATCCGTGATTAATTATGTGTATCGCACTGGGGAGCATGTGGTTCTTAGTAATGCTAATTGCGAAGGTGTATTTACTACAGATGATTATATTGTTAAGCATCAACCAAAGTCGATTTTATGTAGTCCAATTGTCAATCAAGGCAAGTTAATCGGTATACTTTATTTAGAAAATAAATTGATTGATGGGGCATTTACACCAGAACGATTAGAAGTTTTACAACTTTTATCATCACAAGCTGCAATTTCTTTAGAAAATGCCCGCCTTTATCATGATTTAGAAGAATATAATCGCACATTAGAAACAAAAGTTAAAGAACGCACGCTGGAATTACAAGCAAAAAATTTTCAATTACAACAAGAAATTCAAGAACGCCAAAAAGCCGAAGAAGCAGCCGCAGCCGCTAACCGCGCCAAGAGTGAATTTTTGGCTAATATGAGTCATGAACTGCGAACACCTTTAAATGGCATCTTAGGTTATACGCAAATCTTTCAAACAGATACTTCTTTAAGTAGTCAACAGAGAAATGGTGTCAATATTATTCATCAGTGTGGTGAACATCTCTTAACACTGATTAATGATATTTTAGATATTTCTAAAATTGAAGCGCGGAAAATGGATCTGGAGTTGAAAGAATTTAATTTTCCCGCCTTTTTAGAAGGTATCGCCGAAATTTGCCATCTGCGGGCAGAAATGAAAGGTATTGCTTTAGTTTATCAGCCCCTTGGTTATCTACCCAGACGCATTCGGGGTGATGAAAAACGCTTAAGGCAAGTTTTAATCAATTTATTAAGTAATGCGGTTAAGTTTACAAAAAAAGGTAGGATAAGTTTTAAAGTAGGTTATGTAACCCAGGACGGAGACTGGATATTAAATGGCGAAAAACTTACTAGCCAATCTCCAACACCAAAAATTCGCTTTTTAGTAGAAGACACAGGAATTGGCATCGCCCATGAGCAATTAGAAGAAATATTTCTGCCCTTCAAACAAGCGGGTGAGGATAGTTTGAAGACGGAAGGAACGGGTTTAGGCTTATCAATTAGCCGTCAATTAGTGCAGATGATGGGTGGCGAATTATGTGTCAAAAGTGAACTAGGTAAAGGCAGTATTTTTTGGCTAGATTTGGCATTACCAGAAGTTGAACAACAGTTAAATTTTGAGATTGAGCCACTTAATATTATTGGTTTTGCTGGCTGCAAACGCAAAATTTTAGTTGTGGATGATAAATGGGAAAATCGCTCAGTGTTAGTCAATATTTTAGAGCCTTTGGGTTTTGAAGTTTTGGCGGCGAGTGATGGTTTAGACTGTCTAGATAAAATACCTAATTTTCAACCAGATTTAATTTTAATGGATTTGGTGATGACGGGAATGGATGGTTTTGAAGCCACTCGGCGCTTGCGATTGTTACCAAACTTTAAGGAAACAATCGTAATTGCAGTCTCAGCAAGTGTGTTTGAGTTTAATCAACAAGAAAGCCGTAACGTTGGGTGTGATGACTTTCTCGCAAAACCGATTCAAAGAGCCGAACTGTTAGAAAAGTTACAAGTTCACTTGGGATTAACATGGATATATGAAGACAAGGTAAGAAAGATAAAGGATTCACACAAAAGTTCAATTTATCCTTTACAATTAACATCTCAGGCTTCGATTGTGCCTCCCTCAGCAGATGAACTGAAGATTTTGCTAGATTTGGCTATGCGGGGTGACTTAAGAAGTATTGCTGAAAAAACGCAAAAACTACAAGAACAAAGTGAGGAGTTACAACCTTTTGCTACTCGGTTATATCAACTGGCTAAAGGTTTTAAAGGGAAACAAATATTGGAGTTTCTCCAAAAGTATTCTGAGGCTTTATGAAAAATGATTTTAATAAATACGGTGTCATTTTAATTGTTGATGATACTCCCATCAATTTAGAAATGTTGTTTGATTTTTTAGGCACGGCTGGATTTACAGTATTAATTGCTGAGGATGGTGAAAGTGCGATCGCCATAGCAGAATATGGTAAACCTGACTTAATTTTGTTAGATATCCTCATGCCGGGAATTGACGGTTTTGACACTTGTCGTCGTCTGAAAGCGCAGGAATCAACCCAAGATATTCCCGTGATTTTTATGACAGCACTTTCGGAAACTGTTGATAAAGTTAAAGGCTTTGAACTCGGTGCAGTTGATTACCTCACCAAACCACTCCAGCACCAAGAAGTATTAGCAAGGATTCAGTTGCATCTGAAGTTACGCACTCTTACCAAAACATTACAAGAGCAGAATTTACGTTTAGAAGCCGAAATTACAGAACGTTTACAAGTTGAAGAAAAAATCCGCGAACAAGCAGCTTTATTAGATGTAACTAGCGATGCAATTGTCGTGAAAGATTTTAATAATCAAATTTGTTTTTGGAACCAAGGCGCGGAAAATTTATATGGTTGGAAAGCGACTGAAGTTATTGGTGAGAATGTCAATCAGATTTTATATCCACCAGACACTTTAGCGCAAGTCCAAAACATTTATGCAAGTATAGCTGAGTCTGGCTTTTGGCAAGGAGAATTAAACCAAGTTAACAAACAAGGACAAACTGTGATTGTGGCGAGTCGTTGGACATTAATGTGCGATCGCCATAACCAGCCTAAATCAATTTTGACTGTTAATACTGATATTACCGAAAAAAAACATTTAGAAAATCAAATCCTCCGCGCTCAACGTTTAGAAAGCATCGGCACATTAGCCAGTGGTATCGCTCACGACTTGAACAATATTTTGACACCGATTTTAACAGCAGCACAACTACTACAACTCAAACTGCCAGATACTAATGAGCGTAATCAACAAATGTTGAAAACCATCGAAGCTAATTCTAAACGTGGTGCAGCTTTAGTTAAACAAGTTTTACAATTTGCACGGGGAGTAGATGGGCAGCGTACTATTGTGCAAGTTAGTCATTTATGTTCAGAAATTCAACAAATTGTCCAAGAAACTTTTCCCAAATCAATTGAATTAACAACTCAGATTCAGCCAGGACTTTGGGCGGTAATTGGTGATGCAACCCACTTACATCAACTATTAATGAATTTAGTAGTTAATGCCCGTGATGCCATGCCCAGAGGTGGTAGTATCAACATTTCTGCGTCAAATTTGTTAGTCGATGAACAGTATGCGCGGATGAATTTAGATGCTCGTGTCGGTGCTTATATTGTAGTGACAATTACAGATACAGGTGTAGGAATGCCACCAGAGATTATTGATAGAATCTTTGAGCCATTCTTCACCACCAAAGAAATTGGGAAAGGTACGGGATTAGGTTTATCAACTGTCAGAGGTATCATTCAAAGTCACGGTGGTTTTGTGAATGTTTGGAGTCAAGTTGGTAGGGGTACAGAATTTAAAGTTTTCTTACCAGCCGTCGAGGTAGCAAATCCACTCCTAGCAGAAGACTTAGATTTACTCAAAGGTAACGGAGAATTAATTTTAGTAGTTGATGATGAAAGTGGCATTTTAGAAACTACCAAAATTTCTTTAGAAACCTACAACTACAGAGTATTAACCGCTACCAATGGCATTGAAGCGATCGCTCTTTATGCTCAACACGAAGACGAAATTAGCTTAGTGTTGATGGATATGATGATGCCTGCAATGGATGGTGCTACGGCGATTAGCACTTTGCAAAAAATGAACTCTCAAGTCAAGGTGATTGCTGTTAGTGGTTTGACAGCTAGTAGTAAATTAACCAAGTTATCTGGTGTGAAAAAGTTTATTTCTAAGCCTTATACAACAAAGGATTTATTGCAAACCTTACACAGCATTTTGGTACAGGAATCTAGACACCCAGAGCGTGTGGCTAAATCTTAGATAAGATATAGGACTAATATTTGATTTCTGAAATGTATGTAGGATGTGTTAGCGACAGCGTAACGCATCTACCGCCGAGTTTTCGGTGCGTTAAGGCTTACGCCTAACACACCCTACACATAATCAGCACTTTGCTGTATTAACTTCCCAAAGAAGGTAAGAAACTGACAATCTGCGGGAAGACAATAATTAACAACACAACTAATAATTGCAGCAGAATAAACGGTATGACACCACGATAAATATCAGATGTGGTTACTTCTGGAGGTGCAACACCACGCAGATAAAACAAAGCAAAACCAAAAGGTGGTGTTAAAAAGGAAGTTTGCAGATTTGCCCCCAGCACTACACCATACCAAACCAAATCAATGCCTAATTGCTGGGCAACAGGCACAAATAAAGGTATGACGATAAAGGCAATTTCAAAAAAGTCGATAAAGAAACCGAGGATAAACACCACAATCATACTGACGGCTAAAAAGCCGACTTTCCCACCAGGAAGATTGGCGAGGACATCAAACATAAATTGATCGCCATTTAATCCTCGGAATACTAAGCTGAAAGCTGTCGAACCAAACAAAATGAAAATCACCATACTGGTGATTCGTAAAGTAGTATCACATACTTGACGCAGAGATGTTAAGGTTAGTTGACCATTGGCTGCTGCTAAAGCGATCGCACCGACACAACCAACTGCACCTGCTTCTGTCGGCGTGGCAATGCCAAAAAATATACTCCCTAGCACTAGTAAAATTACTACCAAAGGCGGCAACATAACCTGAATTACCCTTCTCCCCAAGGCTTTACCGCCAATTTCTCGGACTTCCGCAGGCAAAGCGGGTGCGGCATCTGGTTTTAAAAATGCCACAATCAGCACATGCAGCGCAAAGGCACTAGCCATCATCAAGCCGGGAATCACCGAGCCAATAAATAAATCACCTACAGACACACCAAGTTGGTCGCCTAAAACGACCAAAACCACACTCGGCGGGATAATTTGCCCTAAAGTACCTGAAGCCGCAATTACACCTGTGGCTAATTGTTTGTTGTAACCATAGCGCAGCATAATCGGCAGCGAAATTAAACCCATCGCTACCACCGTGGCTGCTACAACACCAGTAGTTGCAGCCAGCAATGCTCCCACCAATACCACTGCTAAGGCCAGTCCACCCCGCAACCGTCCCAACAAAATCCCCATTGTTTCTAACAGCCGTTCCGCAATGCCAGATTTTTCTAGCATTGACCCCAGAAAAATAAAGTAAGGAATCGCTAACAGGGTGTAATTAGCCATAATCCCGAAAATTCGCTGGGGCATAGCGGTGAGAAATATCGGGTCAAACACACCCAAACTAATGCCCAATAAACCAAAAACAATAGCCACACCACCCAGGGAAAATGCCACGGGATAGCCCAGAGATAACAATACCAAAGCACCCGCAAACATCAGCGGCCCTAGCCATTCATAAGCCAGTGTCACGTTGTTCCTCCTCTGTTGCTAGTTTGCCTTGGATAATTGCCCAGTTTTTAATTGCTTGGGAAATTCCCTGAAAAATCAGCAATATAAAGGAAACAATAATCATTGCTTTGATTGGGTAGCGGGGTAAACCACCAGGATCAGGGGAATTTTCCTGAATTTGCCAAGAAGCAATGATGGTATCCCAGGAAAAAATGATGACCATCACACAGAAAGGAATTAGGAAAAATATCGTACCTAATAAATCTGCAATAGCTTTGCGCCGTCGTTGCCAATTACTATAAAAAATATCTACGCGGACGTGTTCGTTATGCTTTAAGGTGTAAGCTGCACCCAACAAAAAAACTAAATCAAAAATATACCACTGGGCTTCGATATAAGCGTTGGATGTGAGGTTACTGCCAATCAACCGCCCTACATATCGCCCAACAACGTTCCATACTCCCAGGATGACCATGACTAGCACCAGCCAACTGGTACATCGACCGATAAATTCAGTACAAGTATCAATAATTTTTGAGATTTTTAAGAGTTTCTCCAATGGTGGTATTACCTCTGTCGTGATGATGGGGAGTTGGGGAGTTGGGGAAAGAGTGTTTTATGTTTGGTTTTAAGATTTTCTCATAAATCACTGACTTAAGAATAGAGACTAGAAGTTATACCAATTTAATGTGAAGTTGCACATATTTCGATCCCCCTAAATCCCCCTTAAAAAGGGGGTTGGGGGGATCACAGAGTTTGAAAACACACCCTGCACCCTTGCCTCTCAACTCGACTGTCGCCAGTGGCTAGGGTGTTCAAGATCATCAGGTAGCCGGGTTGTGCGATCGCCTACTGCCATGCCAATCTGTTGTGAGTCTAAGTTTTTCACCCCTGTGAGAATTGCACCTTCTAGTTTGACATCACACAAATTTGTGCCGAATAAATTCGCGCCGATGAGGTTGGCTTTTGATAAATTCGCTTCATACAAAACTGCCCGATTCAAGTTCGCACCCATGAGGTTAGCTTGATATAAATCAGCTTCTGTCAAACTGGCTTCGGTGAGGTTAGCAAAAAAGACTTCTGTTTGCTGGAGTTTGGCAGCATTTAAATTTGCCCCAGATAAGTTAGCGCCATTTAAGTTGGCTCCTTGTAAGTTCGCACCAATTAATCCTGCTAAATGCAAGTTAGCTTTACCCAGCTTTGCCCCTTGTAAATTAGCCAGAAACAATTTTGCACCCGCGAGGTTAGCAACTTTCAAGGTTGCCTGTTGTAAATTCGCTTTATACAGGTTTGCTCCTTGTAAGTTGGCTGTACGCAGACTTGCATTTTGCAGGTTAACTGCACGCAAGTTTGCCCCTTGTAAATTGGCACGATTCAAGGTTGCCCCTTGTAAGTTGGCTTGCCGCAGGTTGGCTTTTTGTAAATTGGTTTCGTAGAGAATGGAGCGTACCAATTTGGCACTGTTGAGGTTAACTCCCGAAAGGTTAGCACCGCGTAAATCTGCACCAGAAAGGTCAGAACCGCGTAAATCTGCTCTTTCTAAATTAGCGCCGAGTAAATCTGCTCGCCGGATATCTATATTGCGTAAATCTAATTTTTGACTTTCTAACTCTAATAGGGAATTACGTCTACCAATGATTGTCAGAGCGGCTTGGACATCCCGGCGAATTTTGGGTGCGGCTTCACTATTTTGTTTGGTTGCCAGTACCCGACTTTTGGGTTTACCCCAGTATATTGGCTGTGCATCTTCTTCTTTAAAGAGTTCGCCTTCTGTGGGAATGCCTGTATTCTCCCGTACAAACGCCGCCAGAATTTCCATAATTGTCCAGTGTTCTTTAGGAAAATCCTGGGCAATGCGTTCTAAAACATAAATTGCACCGATGCGCGTTTCAATTCTTTCATGACCAAGCTGCGTAATAGCAGCCATAAATCTATCTGCTATCAATCTGTCTTGGGAGATTTGCGTATTTTGCAGATTTACTTCGACATTTTTTTCGGAGGCGATCGCATTTTTTTGCATTGCCTCGGCCCGTTTACCTGCATAATAGGCATTAATCATCACTGCCAAGCCTAAAAACATAATCGCAGTTGTTGTTAATGCTTGCGTTCTGTATTGTATTTGCTGCGAAATTGATAAATCTTTTTTACTGGAGGCAGCAAAAACAACTATATTCAGCCCCAGTGCCAATACAACTGTTGTACCTATCAACCAACGCAACATTTTGTCTGTCTTATTTGCAGACATAGGAATAAGATTCCTCACACTACAGAATTATTACTTAGATATTGGGATGAGTATAACATTTCGCTCAAGATTTGAATAGGAAATTACGGATTTTTATTGATATGACTTTGATGTTTTAAATTGTCTTTGTAATGATATTGTGACAACCCCAGAGATTATCTTGAATATTTGCGAAAAATAGAGTAGTTTTCCACCGTGGTTCAGTGTCACTACTTAGACTTGTACTGTCAGAAACTAATAATAATATTGCAGAATCTGTTCTATATTCAGTGTGAATTGTGTTTATCCGGAAAATTTTGCTTCTCGGAAATTAGCACCCTCAAGTATGGCATCTTGCAGATTAGTTTCAGACAAATTAGCGAGATAAAAGTTCGCTTTGACTAAATTTGCTTGGGCGAGATTTGCACCCACTAAGTTAGCCGCACTGATAATTGCTTCTGTGAGGTTCGCACCAACTAAGTTAGCCTGGGATAAGTTAGCAGCACAAAGAATTGCACCACTGAGATTTGCCCCCGCCAGATTCACTCCTGATAAATTAGCTTGGTAGAGATTCACACCTGCAAGGTTTCCACCACTGAGATTTGCTCCGCGTAAGTCTGTATAACTCAAGTCAAGTTGTTCTGATGCTAGAGATTTTGGGGTGTATGTTGTTGTGATTACTTGCAATGCAGCCTGAATATCTGGGGCAATTTTGGGTGATGACTGACTTTTAACTTCCTGGTTTGTTTTGTAATCAGAGTTTTGCCGCACAAAAGCCGTGAGAAACTCCATAATTTCCCAGTTATCTTGTTTATGATAATTAGCTAATGCTCCGAGTTCAGCAATTCCCTGCAATCTGATATCTAATATTTGATGATGTAGCTTCTCTACTGCTACTCTCAAACTTTTTTTACAGCTTTTTTGTGAAGTATGCTGCTGTTTATCGTGACGCTTAATTATCCCCAAAAAGATATCAATCAATAAATTTTTATTAACTGCAATATTTTTTGCCGGATGCTTAAACTTGCTGATGTAAGTAAACATTTTTTAAGATTTAAACAAGATATTGTTGTGTTTTATTCTCTAAAATCAGTAAAATTTCGTCATTGGTAAATATAATGATTATTTCAAGCCAACAATGAGAAAATATCACTACGTCTAAAGACAGAAATTCAGGTTAATACTTTGAAGATTGGTTGTATACAACAAGATACCTGACTTCTTTGAGAAGTATTCCTATAGTAGGTTGGGTGTAGCGATAGCGTAACCCAACAAAATCTTGAGAATGTTGGGTTAGCTTCCTCCACCCAACCTACACCAGTCTAAGTTGTTGCTTTGATATGTATTTACAGTAACGATAGTTACACCAAAATTACTAACTTAAGAGATAGTTTCAAAAAGAGTAAATATATGTTCAGTTTATTAAAATAGGTTTAGCCATCATGGAATAGTTTAGTTTATGCTAAAACGCAGCTTTTTTGTTGGACTATTGATGTCACTTTTGACATTTCTCAGTATCAGTAATCTACCAACTGCTGCACTGTCAAGTAACTCTTTTCCTCAGACTTGGCAAGGTACATGGAGTGGTACATTATACGATCGCACTGTATCCGGCAAATCTCAAACTGTACCTATGAAGCTGCGGATTAAACTCATCTCGCAAGATCCCATCCGCTACACTTGGCAAATCACCTATGGAACAGGAAGTAAAAAGCTGGTACGTAACTATGAATTAGTTGCTAAAAATCAAGATGCTGGACACTTTGCCATTGATGAAAAAGATGGAACTATCATTGATACTTGGTGGTTAGGAGAAAAACTCTACAGTCAATTTAGAGTTAAAAACCTGCTACTGAGTACACAATGTCAACTACAAGATAACAAGCTACATTATGAACTTGTGGTTTATCAGCCTACTACAACACCAGAGTCAAATTCCACAGAGCAACCATTTTTTGAAAGCTATCAGCTTCGCACTATTCAGTTTGCTACACTGACACCTGTAAAATCAGACATTGCTGATTAATGAAATGAATTTTAGTGCGATCGCATCTGACTTGAGAATATAGCAAAAAAAAGGGAGACAAGGAAGAGAGATGTTTGTCAATCATTGAAGATTGCTACAATTGCAAAGGCTTGAAACATCCATCTTTTAATTTTGGTTTCCTGCATCTGTGCAACGCTAAACACAATTATTGATTGTAATTTTTCAGTATAGCCTTTGCTACTTTATCTTGATCAGCAGGACTTACGCACCAAGATTGTCTATGAAGATTGGGTGTAAGGGTTTGTGGCGTAAGGGTTTTAGATACATACACACGCCAGTGGCTCCCCTATACCCCTACACCCTTGCCAAAACCCTTGATTTTTCGTTTTTATGCGTAAGTCCTAACCAAAATAAACATTTAATATTCTTATGCTTGATTAAAAGCAATCAATTTTTGACTAATATAGTTTTTTGTGAATGACTAAATATTACTAATTGTTAACAGATTTTTGCTTAACTGTCTTAACTGTCTTAACTGTCTTTACAAACTTAATTCTTAACTGTCTTAACTGTCCTTGCATAGATATTAAATTACTGGTATACATTTAATTGCAAAAATAATTTCCTTCAAGGAAAGCACCATGTCTACAAACACAATTAAAAATGTGAATGTCGGACTGGTACCATTCTTTGCACGTTTCTTGGAAGAACAAACCGCAGAAGGAGAAACTCCTTCTTGGCCTTGGACTTTCAAGTTTCCTTCAGATTCAGAAGATACTTAGTAATTTTCTAAAATCTGAAGTCAAGGGAGTGGCAGTGATTGATTACATGATTAATAATTGCTAACCCTGGATAAAAACCAACATCAAGGAATAATACTATGTCTACCAACACAAACAAAGCAGCAAACGTAGAAGCAGTACCTTTCTTTGCTCGTTTCTTAGAAGAGCAAGTCTCTCAACAAGCAGATAATACTCCTCGCCCACAAACTCTCAAGTATCCTTCTGATTGGGAAGATTATTAAATCGAGTTAGTTTGAACTCAAGTGAAAGGAGTAGCAGTGATTAATTAACTGCTGCCCCTGAATAAAAATCAACATCAAGGAATAATACCATGTCTACCAACACAAACAAAGCAGCAAACGTAGAAGCAGTACCCTTCTTTGCTCGTTTCTTAGAAGAGCAAGTCTCTCAACAAGCAGATAATACTCCTCGCCCACAAACTCTCAAGTATCCTTCTGATTGGGAAGATTATTAAATCCAGTTAGTTTGAACTGAAGTGAAGGGGGTAGCAGTGATTGATTAACTGCTGCCCCTGAATAAAAACCAATATCAAGGAATAATACCATGTCTACCAACACAAACAAAGCCGCAAACGTAGAAGCAGTACCCTTCTTTGCTCGTTTCTTAGAAGAGCAAGTTGCTCAACAAGCAGATAATGCTCCTTTTCCTACAACTCTCAAGTGGCCTTCTGATTGGGAAGATTTTTAAATCCAGTTAGCTTGAACTGAAGTGAAAGGAGTAGCAGTGATTAATTAACTGCTGCCCCTAGATAAAAACCAATATCAAGGAATAATACTATGTCTACCAACACAAACAAACCAGCAAACTTAGAAACAGTACCCTTCTTTGCTCGTTTCTTAGAAGAGCAAGTTGCTCAACAAGCAGATAATTCTCCTTGGGCTGACACTAAAAAGTGGCCTTCTGATTGGGAAGAGTATTAAATCCAGTTAGCTTGAACTGAAGTAAAGGGGGTAGCAGTGATTGATTAACTGCTGCCCCTAGATAAAAACCAATATCAAGGAATAATAGCATGTCTACCAACACAAACAAACCAACAAACGTAGAAGCAGTACCTTTCTTTGCTCGTTTCTTAGAAGAGCAAGTTGCTCAACAAGCAGATAATTCTCCTTGGCCTTCCACCCTAAAGTACCCTTCTGATTGGGAAGATTTTTAAATCCAGTTAGCTTGAACTGAAGTGAAGGGAGTAGCAGTGATTAATTAACTGCTGCCCCTGGATAAAAACCAATATTGAGGAATAATATCATGTCTGCAAGCATAAACGAAGCCGCAACCCTAAAAGCAGTACCTTTCTTTGCCTATTTCTTAGAAGCGCAATATGATGAAGAGCCGCCTAAACCATCTGAAGAAGAACCCCAACCTATTCCAATCTGGACTTTGAAGTGGCCTTCTGATTGGGAAGAGAGATAAACCTTTAAGAACTAAAACTGTCGAGCAGGCGATCGCATTTATTAACCCGACTTCTTCAAGAAGTTGGGATTATCAGCAAAGCTTTTTTAGATTTTTACAACATAGATAATATTATGCAATTGTCTGGTGATGTTGTTTTATTAATTACCCACAGTGGAGATTTCTTCACAATAGATAGAGTCGCAGAAGCCTTAGCCAGAAAAGGGGCGCAACCATTTCGTCTAGATACTGACAAATTTCCTTTAGAACTACAATTAACCGCACATTTTGGTAAGTCTAAAAGCTACCACACAATAGAATATGACAACCAATTGATCAGCACAGAACAAGTGCAAGCAGTATGGTTACGCCGAATTTGGGAACCAAACCTCAGTCCAGAATTAGCGCCTAAGTTCCGCGAAGCTTGTATTAACGAATCAAAAGCAACTTTAAATGGTTTTTGGGATAGCCTTAAACAAGCTCGTTGGGTAGATAATCTAGAACGGATAGATTATGCAAACAACAAGCTGCGTCAACTGCGAATCGCCTCAGAAGTAGGTTTTGTAATTCCTCAAACCCTTGTTACCAACAAAGCCGAAGCCGCTAGAGAGTTTTTTGGGCAAGTTAACGGCAAAATGGTGAGCAAGCTGTTAACTGCACTTTCTCACAGTATGCAGGCTACCTCTTCGTTCTTTCTGTATACCAGCGTTGTCAAAGAAGAAGACTTACAAGATGCGGAGTCGCTGCGCTACTGCCCAATGATTTTTCAAGAGCAAATCTCCAAGCAGCAGGAATTACGGGTGGTGTATGTGAATGGCGAAGTCTTTGTTGGGGCGTTGAATGCAGATGTGTATGCAGCAGCCAAAGCTGATTGGCGTAAACCCGGTATAGAAATAGGTGCATGGCAACATCATGAACTTCCTGATGAAGTAGTTCTTCGTCTCCAAACTTTTATGGGCAGGTTAGGGCTATTGTTTGGCTCGTTTGATTTTATCCTCACCCCATCAGGAGAATACGTGTTTTTGGAAATCAACCCTGTCGGTGAGTGGGGAATGTTAGAGAAAGATTTAGACTTGCCCATTGCCAATGCGATCGCCGATGCACTGTTGCAAACCGACAAATAACATATAGCAATCCTATTTGATATGCAAACAACCCAGACAAGGGAATAGATATGTTTGTGGATAATTTAGGGTTACCGTAGCAAAATTTTACACTTCATACTTCACACTTTTTATGACAGCATTAATAGTTACCTTTAGCAACGACAACGAAAGCATTCCTTTAGTTATCAAAGAAATAGAAGCTAGAGGCGAAAAAGCATTTCGGTTTGATACAGATAGATTTCCCACTGAAGTCAAGCTAGATATTTACTCTGGTGATACGGAAAGAGTCATCATTACCGATGGTGAACAACAGCTTGATTTAAGCGAAGTTTCGGCCGTTTGGTATCGGCGGATGCGCTATGGGCATCAAATCCCCAATTCAATGGACAAGCAATACAGAGATGCTTCCATTCAGGAATGTCGCGTCACTGTCAGAGGTATGATTGCCAGCCTTGGCGGATTTCATTTAGATAAAATGTTCAATGTAGATCGGGCAAATAATAAGCAATTACAATTGCAAACTGCCCAGAAAATCGGGCTTTTAACTCCGCGTACCCTGACTACAAATAATCCCACAGCCGTCAAACAATTTGCCAAAGAATGTCCCCAAGGTATTGTCACCAAAATGCTGTCTTCCTTTGCAATTTATGATGAGCAAGGGCGAGAGAACGTTGTGTTTACCACTCCAATGACCGAAGATGATTTGGAGGATATGGAAGGACTACGTTTTTGTCCGATGACTTTTCAAGAAAACGTACCCAAAGCATTGGAGTTGCGGACAACTATTGTGGGGCATCGGGTATTCACCGCCGCAGTCGATTCACAAAGCTTAGAAGGTTCTACCTTTGATTGGCGTAAAGAAGGTAAAGCCTTAGTTAAAAATTGGCAACCCTACAACTTACCCGAAGATATTGAGAAAAAGCTACTCACCTTGATGGCTGAGTTTGGCTTAAACTATGGAGCGATTGATATTATCGTTACCCCTGACAACCGCTATGTATTCCTCGAAGTTAACCCAGTTGGGGAATTTTTCTGGATGGAGGTATATTCACCTCATTATCCCATTTCTCAGGCGATCGCCGAAATTTTACTCACTCAAAAGTAATCAAACTGTTAAAAGATTTTTCCTTTTTTCTGAGGTTGTAACTGATTAGTACACCGTTAAAAACACAGCAAGAAATTATTAGTCGATGCAACTTTTCTAGAGGAATTAAATGATGTCAACATCTGACTTTGATTTTGAAAGAATGCTTCATCCAATAGACTCAAGCACTTTCTTGACTCAATATTGGGAAAAACGCCCTTGTCTGGTTTCTCGCAGTGAGCAAGATTACTATTCTGAACTTCTTTCAACTAAAGATGTTGACTCCATTATTCAAGCTCACGGATCTGATCTTGGCAACACTCGACTAGTCAAGGAAGGGTCTTGTTTCAGTCATAATGATGATGTTGAACTCAATCACTTCTACAAAGCCTATGCTCTTGGTTATACGGTGATAGTCGGGGGAATTAATGAGCGTTGGCAGCCAATATCAACCCTGCATAGAAATTTAGAAGTTTTCTTCAATCATCCGACGAAGATTAACCTGTATATGTCACCAAAGAATTCGCAGGGTTTTCCGCCTCACTTTGATGATCATGATGTGTTTATCTTGCAAGTTGAAGGCTCAAAAAACTGGCGTATTTATGATTCCCCTATCGCTTTGCCGCTTGTTTCTGACCTAAAGTATCAGGATAAATTTAAAAATCAACTAAAATCGCCTGTAGCGGAATTTTGCCTCAATGCTGGTGATTTATTATATATACCTCGTGGCTATATTCATGAAGTATTCACGACAGAATCTCCTTCTCTACATTTAACAATTGGTATCTATTCATTCAAATGGTTTGATTTGATTAATAGTGCTGTGACTTTATTAACTCAAAAAGACGTTCGTTTCCGAGAGTCACTACCAGTAGGATTTTTGCAGCAGGGCGAAGCTAAAGTTTCATTACAAGAGCAATTTCAAGAACTCCTGCAAACTCTTGCAGACAAATCAGAAGCTGAGTTAGCAATTGAAGAAATTGCTACAAGATTTTTAGGTAAAATGTCTCCACTAGCAAACGAGCATTTCTACCAACTCCAAAATATTGAAAATCTCACCTTAGATACAATTGTTAAAAAAAGAAAAGGTATATATCGTGTTATAAAAACCATTAGTCAGGTTGGTATTCAATTTGCAGGTAACACTGTTATGGAATCAAATAGATCAGAACGAGCCATTCGTTTCATTGTAGATTCCGAAGAGTTCCCCATCAGGGCTTTACCAGGTCTGATTGATAATAGCAAATTAAACTTAGTATGCCGTTTAA
Source organism: Aulosira sp. FACHB-615 (assembly GCF_014698045.1). Classification (GTDB taxonomy): domain Bacteria; phylum Cyanobacteriota; class Cyanobacteriia; order Cyanobacteriales; family Nostocaceae; genus Nostoc_B. The sequence goes on along the minus strand of NZ_JACJSE010000006.1, from coordinate 69,141 downwards.
TTCAAGAAGGGATATTAACCATCGCTTAGACTTATTTATAAAATTACATATAGGAATCCGGTTTGATTTCTGAATTTATTTGTGTAGGTCGGGAATAGGGAATGGGGAGTCGGGAGTAGGAAAGAAGCCTGATCTGAATGTACTAATTTTTTTCCCAAATCAAATATGAGTCCTATATATAAAATTTCTTAAACTTAAACTTTATTAATTAAGCTTTATTTTTTTGGAGGATTAAAATGCTGTGATCAAGACGCAAACAGTTTTAACATTTGATGGCGTAGATGATTATATAGATTTTGGCAGAAATGATCTTGGTGGTGTTTTTGCACAAGGAAGTTCCGCCTTCACAGTTTCAGGCTGGCTAAACCCTCATAAATTAACCAATAAAGCCACTAGCTACGGAACTCGCAATGTATTTTTAGCTCGTTCTTCAGAACGATACAGTGATAATTTTGAATTTGGTATTAGTGAAGCAGGAAGCCTAGATATTTACATTGATGAAACTGTGACTAAGGGGATTAAAACCTTTGGACAAGGAGAGTTAACGATAGGAGTATGGCATTTTTTTGCTATTGTTTTTAATAGTGGGCAACTCACAATCTATCTAGATAAACAACAATATACTGATTCTCTAAGAGGTACAGCTTTAAATAAAGCAACCAGTCCTTTAACTCTTGGTGCAACATTACATAAACGTGTATATTTTGCTGGACAATTAGCTAATATTAGTGTCTGGAATTATCCTTGCACCTCAGAACAAATCCAAGTTCATCGTTGTGGGTTAATAGCAGGGGATGAACCAGGATTAGTTGCTTATTGGAAATTAGATGAAGGTGAAGGAAAGACTGTCAAAAGTCAAACTGTCACTGACCACCAAGGAAATTTACGTGGGAATCCTAGTTGGGATGTGGCACAAATCCCCTTGGCAAATCAATCATCGCCACAAGATGAAATAATCACTACGACAGAAGAAGAGATTTCACCAATCACGACAAATTTATTAGCAGCAACAGTCTCTTTAACTAATCAAGAAGAAGCAACACCAACTAATAATCAAGATTCAGATATTCTACTCAATTTAGTAACTCTCCCGCTACAAATTACCGAACCAATACCAGAATCTACTAGTCAAAGTGAAGTTGAAGATAATGTTCAACCCGCAGAGGTAGCAACATTAATTGAAAACCAAGTAACAGAAACTATGGAAACTACAGCCAAATCCAAATATAAAATACTGTCTATTGATGGAGGTGGTATTCGGGGGATTATTCCAGCACTTTTGTTAGCAGAAATTGAAAGGCGGACACAAAAACCGATATTTAGTTTGTTTGATTTAATTGCTGGTACTTCTAGTGGAGGAATTTTAGCCCTCGGACTCACACAACCTCGACTAACTTCTAAAGCATCTGAATCTGAAGAATTATCTGCTGAATACACGGCTGAGGATTTACTGCAACTCTTTCTTGAGTATGGTGTAGAAATATTTTATGAGCCATTTTTTGAAAGAATATTAGGGCCAATAGAAGATATATTTCTTCAACCAAAATATCCTTCAAACAGCAAAGAAGAGATTTTAAGACAATATTTTGGTACTGCATCTCTAGAAAATAATCTGAAAGAAGTTTTTGTAACTAGCTACGACATTGAAAAGCGAGTTCCTATATTCTTTACTAATCAGCACCACAAAGAACAAATAGAATCTCAAAAATTTCGCAATTTGTGTGGAGGTTTTTCGCTGTTAGATGTAGCATTAGCTACTAGTGCTACTCCCACTTATTTTGCTCCCCATCGGATTCCGACTTCTCACAATATTAGTGGCTTTTACACTTTAATTGACGGTGGAGTTTTTGCTAATAATCCAGCCCATCTAGCTATTATTGAAGCACAAATTAGTAGTAAAAAAGAAGCTAATAGAGTCCTCAATCTAGAAGATATCTTAGTAGTTTCTTTAGGTACAGGTTCTTTGACGAGTGTTTATCCTCATAATTCAGTCAAAAATTGGGGACTCTTGCAATGGACTAGACCACTTTTAAATATTGTGCTTGATGGTAATAGTGAAGTAGTATCTGGAGAATTAGAACGGTTGTTTGAACCTAGCCATCAAGATGCTAGAAGTTCTTACTATCGATTTCAACCATTTTTAGATGAGGAACTAGAAGCAATAGATAATATCAAACTTCCAAATACTCGTAAGCTACAAGCTGTAGCCCATCAATTAATTGCTGAATATAGCCAACAAATTGATGAATTATGTAATCTATTGTTGGTATGAGCAAGATTAATTAATAATTCCTGGATTGAGAGAAATTATTAATTAATTTACTGGTCATTTTTTCACCATATAAGGATAGTTGGTAAATACAATGGATGAACTCGTCAAAAAACTTTCGGGATTAGGTCTTTCTGGTGTACTATTCGTACTGGCGACTGTGGCTTCAGGTGGTAGTATGACTGCGACACTAACTTTACTCTCTTCTTTGGGAGGGCCTTTGGGCTTGTTAGGTGGGCTAGGTCTGCTGGGTTTACTAGGTTCTGTAGGTGAAGTTGCTGCTGGATATGGGCTTGAAAGCCTGCTCAAACTCGTATATACAGAACGTAGCAAAACTGAATCTGTAAGATTTCTCCTCAAAGAAATCAATGAATTACCAATTACAGATGAACTCAAAGCCAAACTCAAACAACATCTGAACCCAGTAGTTGTGACTGATACTCCAGAGGGCGAGACTCCAAAAACTATCGAAATTGTTGAGGAGGAAGCAACAACGTAGTACAGTTGATGGGGAGTTAAAAATCTTCAATTTTTAAAATCACAAAATGGCCTCTGAATTTAATTTATACTTCAAAGGCCATTTCTGAATGTCTGATTTATTTTACTTTGAGAATATGCAAACTTCATCTGTGCGTGAGCAAAATAATACAAATTCTTTTTCTAGTTTGATTCAATTTTGGCAAGATATTAGAATATTCGCTCAACCTTATTGGTATCCTACAGAAACAACAGGAAGAGCATTTTCAGAAGTAATTCGTTCCTGGGGAATGCTGATTCTCTTAGTATTATTAATATTTGGACTGACCAGCATAAATGCAGCAGGTACATATTGGAATCGTTATGTAATTGATATTGTTATTGAAGAGAGAAATCTTGATAAATATAATGAGACTTTGTGGATATCTTGTGTAGTCGTTTTATTATCAGTTTGTATCGTAACTTTATCAAAGTATTTGACTAAAAAAATAGCTCTTGATTGGTATCAATGGCTGAATAGTAATATTTTGGCAAAATATTTGAGCAATCAAGCTTATTATAAAATAAATTTTAAATCTGATATAGATAACCCAGATCAACGCTTATCTAAAGAACTAGAACCTATTACTAGCAATGGTTTAAGATTTTCCACGCTGTTTCTAGAAAAAACACTAGAAATGGGAAGTTCTTTGATAATTCTGGCTACAATTTCTGGACAAATTGCTATTTATTTGGTGGTTTATACAATTGTAGGGAATTTAATAGCTATTTTCTTAAATCAAAAACTGAATACAATTAATCAGGAAGAAATTCAATTTAAAGCGGACTTCGCTTATTGCTTGACCCATGTGCGGAATCATGCTGAATCAATAGCTTTTTTTCAGGGAGAAGCCGAAGAAATAAATATTATTCAGCGTCGATTTAATAATGTAATTAAAAGTTCGGAAGAAAGGTTGAGTTGGGAAAGGGGACAAGATGCTTTTGCTAGAGCATATCAGTCAGCGATTGGTGTATTTTCGACCTTAGTTCTGACTCCTTTATTTTTACAAGACCAAATTGATTACGGAGAAATTAATCAAATTAGTGTAGCTTGTTTCATGTTTTCCAATTCTCTGGGGGTATTAATATCTGAGTTTGGAATTTCTAGCCGATTCTCTAGTTATGTAAAACGGTTAGCTGAGTTTTCTGAGGCGCTAGAGTCTGTGAGCAAACAACCAGAGAACGTCAGTATTATTAAAACAGTTGAAGAGAATCATTTTGCGTTTGAAGATGTGACCTTACAAACTCCTAATTATGAGCAAGTCATAGTGAAAGATTTATCACTTGCTGTTCAACCAGGAGAGGGGTTATTGATTGTTGGCCCTAGTGGTAGGGGTAAGAGTTCTTTGTTAAGGGCGATCGCAGGTTTGTGGAATGCGGGAACTGGTCGTTTGGTGCGTCCTCCACTCCAAGAAGTTTTGTTTTTACCCCAACGTCCTTATATTATCTTGGGGACTTTGCGGGAACAGTTGCTTTATCCCCATACAGATCGGAAAATGAGCGATCGCGAACTCGAAGCAGTCCTAGAACAAGTTAACCTCCAACACTTGCTGACTCGCGTCAAGGGATTTGATACGGAAGTTCCTTGGGAAAATATCTTGTCGTTGGGTGAACAACAACGCCTAGCTTTTGCCAGATTATTAATTACACATCCAAGTTTCACAATTTTAGATGAAGCGACAAGTGCTTTAGATTTGAAGAACGAAAGTAATTTATATCAACAATTACAAGCAACAAAAACAACTTTTATTAGTGTCGGACATCGGGAAAGTCTGTTTAACTATCATCAATGGGTTTTGGAACTTTCAGCAGAATCTACTTGGCGACTAATTTCCATAGCAGATTATCGCCGAGAAAAAGAGGGTGGTAGATTATCGGAAGCAGAACTGATTACTCTAGATGTTTTGCCTAAACAGGAATTTAAAATCCAACGAGAATCAGCAGTGACAGCAACAATTACTGGACTGTCTCACAAAGAAATGCAAACATTAACAGACTACTCTCTAGCTACTATTAGAAGCAAAGCCAGCCAAGGTAAGTCTGTAACTGCTAAAGATGGCAAAACATATTACTACAACAAAGATCCAAAAGTGTTAAAATGGATGCTGGATTAAAGATAATCTTTCGTGATAATTGAGTGCAAATACAAACAACAAATTCAGAATTAAATATGTTGAAACAACTGATTACTCAAAGATTAAATTTAGTACCCTTTAACTTAGAGGTAGCACAAATAGCAATCAAAGGAAATGACGAATTAGCATCATTTTTAGGTGTGAAAGTTTTACCTGATTGGTATTGGCATGATGATGAGTTTAGTAATAATTTTTCGATGATTGCAGATATTTTATCCAAATATCCCTTTCAACGTGAATGGGGTTGGGGAAGTTTAATTATTCATCAAGCAGATAACATGCTTATTGGTCACGTTATGGTGAAAGTAATTCCTGATAGCGCAGGTATACCTACTGGTTCTCTAGAAATTGGCTATTATGTAGCGTCTTCTTATCGACAACGTGGGTACGCATTAGAAGCGACAAAAGCTGTGATTGATTGGGCGTTTTCTCAATCTCATATACAAAGTGTAACAGCTGGATGCGATCACGATAATATAGCTTCTCAGCGACTGTTAGAAAAAATTGGTATGGAGCTTGTAGAATCTCGCAAGAATAGTTTGGTCTGGAAATTGTGCAGAACAGCTATGGCCAGTAATTCTGTCTGATTTTTTGACCAAAATCTTTAGGTATCGCAATGGGTATGTTTTTTAGAATCTGTGATGTTAGCTAAAAAGCGAAAACAACTAATTACTTATGAATCGATTACGATTTATGAAAAAAAATATAAATTCCCGATTCTAAAAAATCCTAAGTTAAAGAAGGTTCAAAAAAAAATTCAAAAATGTCAAACCTTAATCAAAGAAGGTTATAAATCTCATGCTTATTTGTGGGGATTAATTAAACGCAAACAAGAAATTAGCCAAACTGAGATTTTAGCAGAGGTTAAATTATTAATTAGGGACTATACTCAACTTTTAGATTTTTTAGAAAGTTATAAAGATAGTTATCAAGAATTTTTATTAAAATTTATTGATGATTGGAAGAATTTATTTAACCAAAAATATGGCGAAATTAGAAAAATCAATGAAGAAAGAAATAAGTTAGAAGCCAAAAATTTGAATAGTCCGCAAATTCTCGAAAAGTTAAAATGGGAGAAGGAAGAAAATTTAAAATCTACTTTATTATTAAGTAATACTAATCTTTTGATTTTAGAAAAAGTCCAATTGCTCAGTGCGGGAATTAAATGTTTAGGAGAAGATACTAAAAACCAGCAGCGAGCTATTCAACAGATAGCGAAAGATATAGAAATATATCAAGAAATTTATGAATATCAATTCAGAGCGACAAAAATTCGCCAAGAAATTGCCAAAATAGCGGAAACAGCAATTAATCTGGAAAATTCCCTGCAAGATTACTTTAGTCCGTTGCAGTCTTTAATCGATGAGGTGGTAAAGGTAGATGCAGATTTTTATGCAACTGTGGGAGAAATTCAAAATTTAGCCAGTAGTAATTTAAATTCTGAAGTCAATTTATTAAAATTCCCAGATAGTAATACAATTTCTCATAATATTCTTAATTTATTAGTAGCTAGTTACGAAAAGCAAGATAGGCTACAAGATGCTTTTTTTCAAGCACAATTATTAGATAGCCAAGTTTACGATTTTAATATCAGTCAAGATGAAATCACTGTCAATCAAGCGATTTGTTTAATATCTAATTATATGTCTACTCAACTAATTGCCCAAAAAAAAGCACTGGGGATAGTAGAGACAGATTTTATTCATACCAAGGTAGAAATTCCGATAGAAAAAATCGAGTTACCAGAGGTAGCACAGGATGATATTAAGTTTAGCCAAGCAGAATTGCAGGTTAAGACAACCATTGATTATGGTAAATTGCAAAGTCTACTAGCAGAGTCTAAATGGCAAGATGCAGATATTGAAACAGCAAGATTAATGTTGCAAGTTATGGGTAAGAGTGACTGGAATGAGGTTTATCGAGAAGATGTTTTGAATTTTTCTTGTCAAGCTTTTTATAACATTGATCAACTTTGGCAAAAATACAGTCATGGTTATTTCGGCTTTAGTATTCAGCAAAGTATTTGGGATGAAATTGGGGGACAAGTTGATTATGAAACCGAAAAAAAATTAGGCGATCGCCTGGGGTGGCGAAAAGATGGAAAATGGTTACAATACGAGCAACTAACTTTTAAATTATCTCCGCATACACCAATGGGACATCTACCAGTTAAATGGTTACACTACGACCAAGATACTGCTAGTATATCTGTAAATTTATCATTAGAACCTAAATCAATGGGCGCTTGGCGGGTTGATTCTTGGTTGGTGTGGCAAATGCACCTGTTTTTGACTCGCGTGAAAGTTTGTAACAACAATGGGCGATAAAGTCAGAAATTATTGAATTAAGGTATTAATATGAATCTTTCGGATATTGATATAGAACTTTTACTTTTTGGTAAATGGCGTATTAACAGCGAGTGGGAAAAAATTTCGATTGAGTTTAAAGATGATATGACTTATACCCAAACCAAAACACAGACATATATTTTAGCTAAACCTAAAGAATTATTCACTGGTGATAAATTTACTGGTGTATGGTATGTCAATTATGGCAGATTATTTTTAATTGTTAAAGCTGCGCCCCAATCTATGTTTAACTTCAGTTTACCAATATTACATAAAATTAATTTGGCAGATATATTAATCACTTTCATCTCTTTGTTTACGGCAGAAAAGTATGAAATAGTTAAAATTAATCAGACTGAATTGATTATGAAAGATGAAAAGGAATCAATTATTGGGAAGAAAATAATTAGGAATGCAAATTTTTAGAGTTATACTTCATTTAATGTAAAGTTTCACGTATATTGATCCCCCTAAGTCCCCCTTTCTAAGGGGGACTTTGAAGCATTTTCCCTTGTAAATGTAAGTCCAACTCTAAACTCGTTTCAATCCCTAATAGGGATTAATTGAAATTTCAACATCAATGCAGTTTTTATAGATCAGGTGCTTGTAGTGTTTCAATCCCTAATAGGGATTAATTGAAATTTCAACTGCACCACGCCCAGCGCCGCCGCCTCCAAAGCACTCCACTTCGTTTCAATCCCTAATAGGGATTAATTGAAATTTCAACGTAGGCGCGTATGGTAGGAGCGATCGCCCAAGGTGGCGATGTTTCAATCCCTAATAGGGATTAATTGAAATTTCAACAAGTGCAGCTTCTTTGTCTAGCCTCAGTGGTGTTTGTTTCAATCCCTAATAGGGATTAATTGAAATTTCAACTTTTTCCTAGTGTTCCCGTGATTGGTGGTTGCGATTCTGTTTCAATCCCTAATAGGGATTAATTGAAATTTCAACATTTCCAGAGATGCTCTGCACTAGTCATCTCTTTGTTTCAATCCCTAATAGGGATTAATTGAAATTTCAACCAAATGTATCTTCACATTTTAATTGTTTTGGAGCAGTTTCAATCCCTAATAGGGATTAATTGAAATTTCAACATTAGATTATAACTTTTATGCTAGAAAAAATCAAGTTTCAATCCCTAATAGGGATTAATTGAAATTTCAACTCACCTAACTTTTTACCGATAAGTGGTGCAGCAACTGTTTCAATCCCTAATAGGGATTAATTGAAATTTCAACATGATAATGATGTATGGCTCTCTAATAGCTTTATAGTTTCAATCCCTAATAGGGATTAATTGAAATTTCAACTCAAGATGCGCCCCGGTTGTTCTAGCTCCAGAATTACCAGTTTCAATCCCTAATAGGGATTAATTGAAATTTCAACCCAGACTTCTCAGGTTTATTGCTGTTCTATACAAGTTTCAATCCCTAATAGGGATTAATTGAAATTTCAACAACTATAAACAGCAATGCGCGATCGCTCATAAAGGTTTCAATCCCTAATAGGGATTAATTGAAATTTCAACGTTATGGCTAAATTAAATGCCAAAAGCTAAAAAGGGTTTCAATCCCTAATAGGGATTAATTGAAATTTCAACATCGCTCTGTTCAGCCTCCGCGATGGGGCAACTGTTTCAATCCCTAATAGGGATTAATTGAAATTTCAACCTTGGCAGAGTTGCGTAAGCTTGCCAAGCAGTACGTTTCAATCCCTAATAGGGATTAATTGAAATTTCAACCAGCAAGGTTTATTGGTTTATCAGGGAATTTTTGTTTCAATCCCTAATAGGGATTAATTGAAATTTCAACGAAGCGGCAAAAAGTTATTGCGTGAAAACTACAAAGTTTCAATCCCTAATAGGGATTAATTGAAATTTCAACCTTGACAAATGGATGGATTAAAATATTGTCGGTTCTCGTGTTTCAATCCCTAATAGGGATTAATTGAAATTTCAACGTCAGACTAATAAAATTTCCTTCATCATCAAGCCAAGTTTCAATCCCTAATAGGGATTAATTGAAATTTCAACTGCGGAAGCCGGAAAGCTAGTGTTTATTTGGTTTTCAAGGTTCAGTTTCGCGGATGGGTTGATTATAACAGTATCAAAAGTCAGTTGATTTGAGGAAAATGGCTGAAACCGTTGCTGTACAAAGTGCGCGGGTGATTTTAATTGATTTTTTCGGCAAAAGCTTGTGCTGAAAGGGAGACAGCTATTTTTCCTCAAGGCGAATTTTTTACACCTACCCATCCGCGAATTAGGCAAAGAAAATGCTTTCGTCGCGGGGTTGTTCGCCACCGATGCGTTCGATTTTATCAAAACAGCAGGCGCAGAGAAAGTAAAAGCGGATGCTGTCGGTATCTGGTTTAATGAGTTTGTGCAAACGCGATCGCAATTTGGCATATTGAGTCTCGGTAAGCTGGCACTCAAACACACTGTACTGCACCCACTGTCCATAAGACTTTAAAATTTTATGGATTTTGGTACGGCGTTTATCTTCTGGGACATCGTAAGATACAATGACTTTCTTTTTTAATTCATCTTTCACTCAAACATTCCCTCCTGTCACCTGTAACCTCTAACCTCTCACCTATTTCAAAACCAAAGGTGGATATTTCTCTGTTTCACCCATGAGGTATTTCGCCAATAGTCGCGCTTGGAGTTCAAAGGCTTCTTGATAAGTGCATTTGCGCCCCATGACGGGATGTTTAAATTCCGATTGTTTTTTCTGTGCGTATAAACGCAAGAATGTTTTGCGTCCTTCTGGCGTGAGAGAAACTGCACCGCTTAAGGGTTCGGTGATAAAATCTGCGGGTGTTAGCAGTTGCTTGTTTAAGGTAGATAACACAACCGCGTCTACCACAAGGGGGCGAAATTCCTCCATTAAGTCTAATGCAAGAGAAGGTCTACCATAGCGATCGCAATGCAGATATCCTAAATATGGATCAAACCCAACTATATTAATCGCCCCTTGCACATCATGACGCAATAATGAGTAACCAAAACTGAGTAATGAATTTACCGGATCTGTTGGCGGACGGCGCAGGCGGTGAGAGAATTGAAATTCTGCATTGCGAATTAGTTGATTAAAACAACCAAAATAAGCCGCACTCCCCGCACCTTCTAAACCACGCAATGAATTGATATTGTGTGTCGTGTCGATTGGTGCGATCGCTTGTTCCAATTGGGTTATCTTTTTAGATAAATCTATATCTGAAGATTCGCGCTGACGACGGGTGAGAATTTGGCGGTAATTTTTCAATTTACCACGCACAAATCCTTGTACAACATGAATTGCTTGGGGTGATTCTCCGGCGGCTTGCCATTGGGCTTTGCGAACAAATATATTTTTAGTTACCTCTGGTTCTATGCGTCCTAAATAACGACCATTCTCTGTCAGGAATGTGAGGGGAATACTACGTTCTAAAAGTTCGGAAATAACGGCGGGGGAAACAGTAGCACGTCCTAAAACTACTACACCTTCTATTTTGATGAGTGGCACATCTAAAATTATCTTTTTATCGAATTTAACACTAAGACGTTCATCAATTTTGCCAATGAAAGCATCTTCCTGGGAAATGTAAACTGTACCCATGATTATTTCCTTATGAGAGGTAAAAGAGAGTTTTTAAACGCAGAGTGGCGCGGAGTTCTCGCAGAGTTTCGCGGAGTATTGACCTCTTTTTCTTTGCGCCTTTGCGTCTTTGCGTGAGCTTTTCAGCAATATTGTCAGCAATACCAGATTATTTATGCTGCTTCTTGATATCGTTTTACTTTATCGGCTGATTGGGGTAGGCATTGAGGATATAAGCTACATCCATCACAGCGTTTTGTTTTGATGGCTTTGGGCATTGCGCCTGTAAATAATAGCATTTGCACAGCTTCAATTGTGGCGATCGCACTTTGCCTTAACTCTTCAGAAATCTCGACTAATTGACGTTGGTGGGAATGGGCATAATAAATATAGCCAGTGTTGATAGATTTGCCTGTCATTTCTTCTAAACATAAGGCTTGAGCGCAAACTTGTAATTCATCGTTATCCCATTCACCTTTGCGTCCGCGTTTATATTCGATGGGGTAGCATTCACCATTTTCTAATTCAATTAAATCAGCTTTGCCAATTAGTTTATATTTATCTGATTTCAACCAAATAGCGCGGATTTGCCAAGTTTCCTCACGTTGTCCTTCTCCTACAGTATGGACGCGATCGTGTAATGTTGTACCCTCAATTGTGTATTGGTTGTCAACAAATTCGCCCGCACAAAACATCCGCCAGCAGCGATGCGAACAATAAGCATATTGGTTTAATGCTGCAATCGGGATATATTCAATCTCATTCATAATTTATTTCCCACTTCAGACTTCAGACTTCAGACTTCATATCCTTCTTACCATCCCCATTCCCATTGTTGTTTTGCGTCCCACACCTGCATATAAAGCAAAGTTAGCTAAGGTGTTAAGTTGTTTAATTTGGATTGGTTCAGCTTCGCCTAATATGCGATAATTAATTTCACCAATAACGCCAATAAATTTGCTGCGGGAGTCGGCTAATATTTCTGTGTGGATGTTAATAAAAGACGGAAATATTGACTCTAGAGAAATTCCAGGTAATTCTATCCCGCTATATTTATTCCACCGCGCAAGTAGGGAATTAAAAACACATTCTCTTGTAGGAAGGGTAGTATCAAAATGTCCTTGACGGAAGGCGGTGGGTGTGGCGAAGCTCAAATTAAGAGAACGTTCAGTTTCACTGGCTTCCTCATACAATTGACTATAGCTGCAAGCATTCGCCCAAGGTTGGGTTGATTGGGGTGTGCCTTGAATGCTGGTAATATACAAGTCAGCCGGGCCAAGATGCCAAGGATGACTAGGATTAAGATTTAGCCATAGTTGCGTGAGTTGACTAAACAGGGTGTCATCTAACAAGGAAACGCGCCACCAGCAGGGAGTTCCGGCGGAGATTGCTTGTTGATGTTCCCAGCGCAGTTTAGATCCCCCCTTACCCCCCTTAAAAAGGGGGGAATTAACTTGGAGAGGGGAGAGGGTGAAGGCTTTGTCTGCGGTAGAATCATGTAAGCGATCGCCTAATTCTCGATCTACAGAACTCACCAGGGTTAAAAATAAAGCGTGTAAATGTCTCCCGGTGAGATATTGTGCAGGAATTGGCGACTGAGGTAGTAGGTTAAGAACTAGGCTGTGCGGCATATAATCAAGTTAAAAGTCAAAAGGCAAAAGTCAAAAAATTTACTTGCGTTTTTTTGCTGTAGACTGAGCAACTCTAGACTCTACTGTAAACTCTGGTATGTCTACGAGTTCAGCATCGCTTAAAGTATACTGTTCGCAAACTAAACTGAGGCGACTTCCAGAAGTTTTCACAGCATTGACAGAATGAGTCAAATCACCTTGAAAGTAAAGTAATGTATTCATCTGCGGCTTAATTTGTCCCAGTTGGCGTTTGTGCGATTTGAGTACCAGTTCACCCCCTTCCATATTTTCTGGTACGCGCACATAGAGAACGCTGACAAAGGTAGGCGGTTCAACGGTTTTGCAGTAGGAACGCAGAGAACGGTCTATATGAGGGTCAACGCGAGAACCTTCTTTGAGGAGTAAGGGGTTGAGGTAAAAAGCATTACAATTGGGTTGGAGAGCCAAATCTAGGTATGGCTTGAAGTAGGGGAATTTTTGCTCTACTGTGGAGAGGTGCGATCGCCTGAATACCACCGAAAATCCCTTAGTACCGACAAAATCGCGGTTGAGGTTGTTGACAGCAAAGTAAGGACAAGCGTGAATTTCTCCCCACAAGTTATTCAGGTATTCGCTGGGGAAGGCGTTTGGTTGTTGTTGATAGTGTTTCACGGGTGTGTGGGAAAATGGAGGGGCGATCGCTAAATTTGGTATCTAAAATTTTAACGACTGTGGAGTAATAGTAGGATTGTTCTCAGTAAAAAAGACTGCATAAGGAGTAATACCAGTGAGAATTGATGATTACAAAGCAGCAAAAACACTAACTGAAAAATTAAAACAAAGTTTACCAATTAAAGCAAAAGCTGGTAAAGAGTTTCTCAAGACATTAAAACAAAAAGCAGAAAACGCTGACCCAGACAGAGAATTTGAAATTGATTTTGTGGGTTATTCAGGAGATGAAGGTGGGATTATGTGCGGACTAAAAGAGCCTAATAATCCCGAAAGTAAAGAAAAATATGTTTCTTCTATTACTCACCTAAAAATTGACCCCAATCATCCCTTAGCGGCGGAAGTACAGGCTTATCAACGTCAACGCATTCGTAAATTAATGTTGCAAAATGAAGCAGGTTTTGCAGCCGAGTTAATGGTAATAGAGCCGACGAAAAAGAAGAAAAAAGGTGGCAAAGGTTTTGGAACATAATTAACCTCGAAAATGATATTCTATCCGCGCCGGAATTTTGATGTCTTGCATCTCCTTAAATTGATAATATTGCCCTCGCATCTGCACATTTTGAATTAAACTCACAGGAGGCATATTCACCACATCGTAGCTAATTACTTGATTAGTAAACATCACATCCAAAGGATTTAAAGGATATTTGCAAGTGAATAAACCTTCAGTAGTTTGAGGTTGAGGTAATTTTTCAACTGTTACCTCAGCCTTACTCATCCATTTACCCAAACGAATCCATTTTGGTAACTTGAGTTCTTTTTGGGAGATAACAAAAAACTCAAATATACTTTCTGGTGCGATTTCCTTCGCTCTACCAAAACTAGGGATATTTTTCTGCGTTTTTTCCATCTCTACATGATAGTTATTGTTTGCATACTTCCAAGTATTGAGAATGGCAGTATGAGTAATTGCACGCGCCGGAGTAACGTAAATACCTTGTTTATTGAGTGGCGTTAAATGCTCCTCATATTTTGGTAATTGTTCAGGACAGAAATAGCGATAGGAATGTTCTTCAGCCACGGTAGTAGAGTAGATTTCACTATCAATTAATCCCAGCGCATAACAGAGAGCGTAATTGTGAATTATTGGCTCTGTTTCATATAATCTCCCAATTTCGCGCGTGGCATAATATAAGCTGTCGTGGAGTTCTAATTGACAACGGTAAATTGACACCATATTATTTACTCCGTTGCTGCAACAGCTTTTTTATTACCTTTGTTATCTTTTTTGGATTCTTTTTTACCTGACTTCAAAACCCATGTTTGAGCATAAGTAGTTGATTCAAGATTTGCTTGGCTCAACATTTCTTGTAACTTCACTTCGTCACTGGTAATAGTTTTGACTTCCTGAAGTACGGGTTGGAAAGAATCACCAATGAAATCAGTGTGAGAAATAAACTCTTCAGCCATTAATTCAGTAATTGCATTTCTAGCAGCTTCTAAAACTTCATCTTCATTCAGTGGATCTGGAGGATTGATTTGTTTAGGACTTGCATTGTTCATCAAGTCATATATTTTCTGTGTCCATAACAAATTACTCACAATTTCACCATCTGCAAAAATTACCCCAATCAACTGATTACGTACTCTACCAGTGCGGGTAGTTTGCGCTCCATAGTGGCGTGTTCTTAAAATGTTATTGAAAACATAGAGAAATCCTGCTTCAGTTGGATCTTTGAGTGTAACAATGCTGGGGAAGAAGACTTGAGGTAAAATATGGTCTTGGCTATTAATACGGCTAGTTACTTCCCCTTGACGGCTCATTGTGCCATTTTCAAAAGGTGCATTAAGCGTAAAATTAAGGTGAGAATCATCAAATGGTGTAATTGAGTAAGCTGTATCTACAACTACTTTAGATTTTTCAGAACCAGAATCTCCAATAGCAAAACCATAAAGGATACAATCAGGAGTTGTTTTACTAAAATCGAAATTGTAATCACATTTCTCCGCATCTCCTATTTTGTAGTTACGTAGCAATTCTCGTCCGGTTAACCGTTCTGGTGTTGATTGTTTGCGTTTGAACATTGCTAAACGACTAATAGGCTCTTTGTGTTTATGTTCAATTCCTGCTCGGACTCTGGCTTTATTTAATTCACCATCTGTCTGAAACAAAGGATAAGACTCAGTAACACGAATCGTAATGAAATGAGCGTATTTACCCATTGGTTTAGCAGGGATGGTGTCATGGAAGAATTTAGCATCGAGTGTTTTTAGAAATTTCATGGTTTAATTACTCCAGTGTTAACTTTGGTAAAATTTTTCGGCTTAATGACTATGCTGCATCTTCAGCGTCAGTATCTAAATCAGTAATATCTTCAGGATGATTTTGCTTGCGGGTTTTCCAGTATTCATCATCTGCTACTCTATAAAGATACTCACAAGTATCTTTAATAAGATTCAATTGTGTACCTGCTAAACGTGCGCGATCACCTTTAAAACATTCATAAAAGATTACCTCTACAAAATACTCAGCAAACTTATAAACTGCTTGTCGTTCTTCTTCAGGAGTCAAATATCGCAACTCCCCATTAACTAAGTCATAAGCCGTCTGTCCTTCTGCTTCTTTTCGTCTCACTTTTTTCATAAGACTTGCTATCTTAGCTGCAACAATCTGAGTTAAAGACTCAGTATCATCTGCCAAATCTTTATTAAATTTCAAAATCACATCAGCAGCTTCATCAATTGGTTTGAGAATTGCATTAGTTTTTGGTGATTTACCTTTGCTTTTAGCTCTGTAAAAACAACGATATAGTTTAGTTAGTTCATCAAGCTTAGTCATGTTATCTCCTTGAGGATCAAAGCAGTAGTAAAGGTATTGATACAAGCGAATTTTTGCAATAGATACAGATTCAATTTTGTCTTGCTTTCGTAGCCATTTATTTAGGTAGTGAAATACATACAATGGACTAGTTTCTAAATCTCGTGCCAAATCTGCTAATTTACCCCAATCTGGATCGCCGTCTTTTTTGCGGTTCGCTTCTAAGTGGATAGAATAAGCAGCCGTGAGCGCATTTAAAGGTGAAAACGTTCTTAGTTGCCGAGGTAAGATACTATCTAAGCGATAATTATCTTGTTTAATCAGAGAACGAATTGCTTGATGTTCTCCATCAATTACAGTTGTTTCATCAAAATCAGCACCACTAATAAAAGGTGGTATGGGCGATTCAGAAGCTACAACTTTTACATCCATAACAAGCGGTAATGTGAATGCTAACCAAGCTGGCATTACCCACGATTCTGTATCTGTAGGTTCTCTTCCTGGCGGTAAACCAATAAAGAAGAAAGTTAATGTTTCATCATCGGGGTAGCTAATTTTAAATGTCTTATCATCTTCTGGCGAAATTTCCTGCTTAATCAACAAATCATCTACTCTTTGATAGTTGCTGATTTCTAAATTGGCAACTTGCTCTTTAGAAACAAAATGTTTACGCAGTTCCGCATCAAATCGAGTTTGAGATATAGCATTATAAGCTTTCTGCAAAAACTTATTAGTTTCAGGAGTGAAGAAATAAGCAGGATATAGATAGAGATAGCGATATTTACGCCCTTCAAAGTCTGCACCAGTCGAGTTAGTCTTGCTCATAAGAATTTGTCTCAACATGATTTCAATTGACCAAATTGAGCAAATTTGTCGCTTTGCTGCTTGAGCATTAAATAAAATCTGACGATTACTGTAAACTTGCGGTGCAAATAACGTTGCTGACTCCATTTGCTCGGTGACAGTGTAGGGAGAGCTAGATATAGCACAAACATTTTCTCTACCTCTTCCTGTAACTTTTGCAGCGTTATACCTGCTTATTTCTAGTAAAAATTGGTCTGGTTTGGGTTCGATAACTGCACCTGTTGGTAAAGAAATCACTCGACTTACATAAGTGCGTAAATCACTCCAGCCATCAGGTATTATAAATTCTTCTAAAATAGGTTGTATGAGATTGGAAGTATAGTTAACCATATCTTCCATCAACTCAATATTTTGGGCTAAATCCTTACCTGGATTTTTTTTGTAATATTTAGCAGCTAAATAGTACCAATCTAAAGGAACACCACCTGTTTTCTTTAAAGATTGGATTTGTCTTAAAGCTGGTATTTCTTCTGATAAACCCAAGTATTCAGCTAGTTTTTCAGTCAGGTTTAATTTAGGAATAGTTTTACGTTCAGCTTTAGGAAATTGTTTTTGATATTCATTTGCCTTTTCTTGCCATTTATCCCAAATACCTCGACATATAATATCTCCAAATTCTGCTAATCTATCAATTTGAATTTCATTACCAAATACTACATCTATATTTTGTGATAATTCTCCTTGTTGCTGAAAAGATTGTAAACTTTCACTACGCTTACCAGATGAGGCTAGTTTAGTATCAGGCAGTATATTTCTAGCAGCATTAATGCTAACTTTCATTAATTCATTAGCTTGAAAGAATAGCCAGTAATAATCTGCAAACTTGAAACCTTTACCATCTCGACTAAAACCTGTTTGTCGCTTCATTAGCTGCTGACTGCATAAGGTTTTAATTTTATTTACAACCTGATTGGGAATATCATCAGTATTAATTGCAGGCGCATCACTACTGGCAAGATATACTACACCATCTGGTAAATATAATAACTGTGTGTAGTAATGCTTAGGATGTACATCCATCAAGGCATTATTAATAATATTTGTCAGAACGCCACGATTATCTGATAAAGCATGGTAGCTAAACTTTAATTGACCATTACTTAAATCGTTTAATAACTCAGGTAACTTCTCATTTCTGCCATCAATTTCTACATCACGAGGATGCTTTAATAGTGACGCAAATAAATCAGACATTTTTAGTAATCTGTGCAGAATATTCCGCACTCGACCATCCAAACGCGGTTGTAAACCACGAATTTCTAAACCTCTGTCAGCATCACTTCCATCACCAGCATTGCTACTTAACCAAACAATATCATCGATATAATTTTCCCAATCTTCACCCAAAAAACTATCTAAACTAAAATCTTGAATTTTTTGTTTGACATAATCCCGCCTTAAATTAGGTGCATCTGATTTTTTTGCAGGTTCTTTACGCCAATCACGGTTTGTAAACACACCATCCGTGTCATTATCTTGTAGCCAAATCGGATAGTCAGGAAATTTTTCAAAGTCATGTAGAATGTATGCAGCTACAAATAAACGAATTTCTTTTTCTCCACATTGACGCTTGACAGGATTAGTTTGCAATTCTGCTGACTTTAATTTCCTAATAATTCGGTATGTAGGAAATAACCCGTTCAGTAGGTGAGATAATAAGGATTGGTCATGCTTACTACGTTCAACATTTTTACCTTCAGCTTTACGATCTTCTGTAAATTGACCACCCTTTGCTGTTACCCCTACTAATTTATGAATTAATTGAGGCAGTACATTATCAGTAAAACTCAGAAGTATGGAATCTTCCTGATTTTCTGGTGCTTCTTTAATTGCCTTTTTGAAGAGGCTAATAGTTAAAAGCTCTTTCTGTACAGGAGCATCTTTATTTTCTTCATCATCATAGTTATCTAAGTCTGGAATTTCTGGATATTCTTCAAAGTTATTCGTACTCACTTTTATTCTCCGTCTTTATCGTATAAATCTTTCACTGCCTGAGAGCCAAATGCAATACAGGCTAAAACATCTTCTGGTTCTATACCTATATATGCCTCTAAAATAGTCTCAATAGTTTCTCCACCAGCTAATAAATCTAAAATTAAAGAAACCCAAATACGATGTCCACGAATGCAGGGTTTACCAAAACAGATGTTCGGGTCAATGGAAATCCGAGAAAATAAATTATCTTCAGCCATTAGTATTCCCAAAATTTGATGCTCTATAACTTTCTAACAAATCCAGCCTTCATCTTTTTTCGGCTTGCGAAACCAAAGCAGGGTTTCCAGCATGAGTGCAGATTTACCAAAAGCTATAGTGTACGGTGGTAATTTTTTATCATCGCTACTGTATTTATCTGCCAAGGAGTATGCTTGAAAGTGGATAGGTAAACCTAACGTTGCTCTTAGGTAAGCGCGATCGCAATCTGAAATAAAGCATACTAAACCCCTACCTGACACAGCATCACTTATTTTATTAATCCCGCTTCCGTGGAGCTGGCGAATTTCTAAGTTTTTGAGAACTTGGACTTTACCAGACTTAGCAATATCGCTAATATCTTCAGGGTAGTAAAACCGCCAGTCTTCTCTTACTTCTCGATAGCCAGTCAATTTCAAGCAACATAAAGCTTCTTGAAAACGAGTGGTTGTAACTCTATATTTCTCAGCCTGTTGTATAAATTCTTTTCTATCCATCCACTCAAACTTAAAGTTGCTGAGAATACCCGGTAAGTTATAAGTTTTAAAACGTTCATTTTGTGGTTCTTCTGAATTTGTATCATCGTAAATTGCACAATCTAACTGGCTGCTTCCCCGAAAACTTCGTGCTTCATCAATAATTTTTTTATTCTTTTTATTTTCTTGTAAACATTGATTAATTTGGTCATATTTTGTCCAAATTTTTACATCAAATGCTGCTTCAATAGCCTCTTTAAAGTTTTTCTCTGCTTCCGGATATTGATGAGTCAGTCGTCTTAATTCTTGATGAACACAAGCCGATTGAATAGCACCCCAGCGTTTAGGATAATGCTTAAATTTATTTACAGATGGATAATTTGACGGACAACGAATAACTTCTGTAAAGGTTACTCGATCATAAGTTTCTCCATCTTGCAAAGGATGTGAATCAATTTCAAATAATCTTTCTACAATAAACTTAGGAATTAAGGCATAAGTATGATAAGGATGAGGGTGAAAATCTTGATGTCTACCTATTCTGCCAAAGCGTTGAATGAAATTACCTGCATCTGCACCTTCAAATATCAAAAAATTTATTCTAAAATCTACACCTACATCAATAGTTGATGTTCCTATAAGCAAATCAGCTTTCTCAACTGATTCAGATTTTTCTGTCTCACCAGTTAAACCCGTATTTTCTCTAACACTTAACCCTAATGGCTCGAAAATGTCCTTGAAATGCTTAACTAATTTCTTAACCGCAGCTATCGAGTTGAGAATAATCGCGCCTTTGCTACCTGGGTAATCTTGAAAAAACTTTAAAATTACTGATTCAGAATTTTCTATTAGCCAATCATAACTAGATGAGAGATTAGGTTCTAGTGTTTTTGGAAAAAATAAAGTTATTGGCTGACTAATCGGTCGCCATTGATTACCACTATCGGAAAAACAATATTTTTGTTCCTTTGCTGGATTAATTTCTTTATAACGAATTCTAGATTTGTTAAAAAACTCTATTAATAAATCATCTGGGGTTGCAGATAAAAACAAAAACTTCTTACCTGGAACTGTATGCTTAATTAACAATATTGCGTTGAATATGCTTGCAACTTGAGCCGAAGAAAATACATGAAATTCATCAAATATAAACAAATTGTAGTTATCATCTATTTTACTGAATAGCTTATTGGCGTTTTCTCCCTTTGTTTTACCGTCTTTTTTAAAACGCTTCAGATAGCGAAAATCGTGAATATAGTAAAAAATATCGGGATTAGTCAACAAAATTTCAGCTTGGTTAGAAAGATTAGTTAATCCAGACTGCTTACTTGGCAGTTTATTAGTTTCAATAAAGTCTTCCAAAATAGCTGCATTTAGTCGATAAATCTGTGGATCTTTGTCTGGTTGAAATTTGTCCTTATAGTTTTGTACTTGCTTTTGCTGATCTCTGGCTAACTCGTTGGTCGGGTAAGTAGCCATCGTAGATACGCCGTCTACCATAGCTAGGAGAAATGCTGCCAAACTTTTACCATCGCCAGTCATGGCTGTGTTAAAAACTACATCTATCTTCGGATCTCGTAATGCCTCTAACGTTTCTCGCTGATGCCAAGAAAGCGACCAATCATCCGGTAATTTCAGTCCTTTAGGAGTCGATACAGTTTGTGAATAAACGGCTTTCAGATTTATGCTGTAATTTTCAAACATATAATGAAGCTCTAGTATGCAGAGTTAGAAGAATTTCTGCCACCAATGGTGGCAGTTTTTATTTATGTAGTAAATACGACTGGCTAATTTCTGCAACCATTAGTTGCAGTTTTATTAGTAAAAAACTTCTCTAGTTAATTTCTCGCACCAATAGTGCGAGTTTTTGGTTTACTTAAATAGTGTCCGTAACTGGTTGTTAAAAACTATATTGGCACGCAAAATAGAAGTTGACAAGATATGTCCGCATAAAAGTGTCCGTATAAAATGAGTCGTAAAGGTCAATCGATAACTCTGTCTCTGGGAGAACGGGATAAAGCTGAGTTAGAAAACTTAGCGTTGGAATTTGGTATGATGTGGGGAGATCGCCCGAATATTTCCAAATTAATAGAAGCGATCGCTCGTCATCAATTAACCATTGGTAAAAATCACGACTGGTCAGAATCGCGTATCCGTGCGCTTGACCGGGCGATGCGAGTATTAGCAGACGTTGGACAAAATGAGCAAGCGCAGATAATTGCAAAATTATTACTCGAACGTAGCGAACTACCAATACCTCTACGCAACGACATCGAAAGTTTTTTAGGGAACTTACCCCCGCAGTGGCGTTTAGAAATAGACCGTTACATCCTACGCCAGCAACCTTTTCAACTTAGTTATCAAGATGCTAGACATCACGTCTGGAATTTTACTGTCCGTTACGCCAAAGTTGTCCCACACGAAAAGCGTCAATATCTTGATTGCTGGTGTGAAGAGACAGAGGGTAACTTTGATGTGGCAGAATTACAGCACAATTGGAGTTTGCGTTTAGATAGGATACAAGATGCTGCGGTTTTACCTGTTACTGGTGAATGGCGTTTGGGGTTAGCAGAGATAGACGTAGAAATGTATCTCTTTGCAGGTTTAGCCTTTGCATATCAACCCAAACCAGAAGATAAAATCAATGAATGGCTACCAGATACCCAAAAAGTACGGCGAGTTGTTAGGCGTGTTTCTAGTACATTTTGGTTTATTCGAGAAGTAATGCAATATACACCAGATTGTGTGATTATAGCGCCAGAAAATGCGCGATCGCTCATCAAAGAAAAACTCAAAACTCTTTGTCAGCATTATGAATTAAACATTGATTCCTGATATGAGATAAATTTACCAAGGTAAACGCCCGGAATAATTATTTCCTCGGCGTTCCCTTTCTATATCCAAACGCTGTTTTAGCATCTTGTATATTTCGCGTGCAAGAGTATCTAAGTTTTTCGATTCATCTTCTGAAGTAGAATCTTCGTTAGTTAATGAATTACTATTATCTTGTTGAACAGAATCGGCTGAGTTGAATGTTTCATAACTGGCTTGGATAAATTGCAGAGAATTTTCATTGTTAGGAAAATCATTACCTACACTTCTAATTTGTTTTACAGCTTTTGGCTTATTGTAAGATTGGTTATTTTCTCTGAGCGTTTGTATAATAGTTTTTGGACTAATACTATTAACTTGAATTTCATCAAATAATTCAGCAATATTTGACCATGAATTTGGTATATCTTGTGCTGATTGTTTTTGAATATTGTAAGTAGGATTATGAGATTGAGAAAGAGTCTGAGTAACTTTTGGTGAATTTTTTTTATCTTTGGTCGGAGACAATTTAGATTTCGATACTTGAGAAAGTGGAGAAAAAATAGAGATATTTTTTAAAGCTTTAGGCAATTGAGGAATTTCTGTTTTACTTAAGATATTCTCTGCTGATGCTGATGTAATTTTTAGATTATCATTTTTTAAATTACTGTCTATTTTTGGCTGAATAATTTCTGAATCTGTACTAGTATTTGCAGGTGCAATCTGTTTTTGATTTGATGCAGTTAGTGAGTGTTCAATTTCCTCAACAACTGATTGAAGAGAGACCGAATTATCACTATCTGTTTTTGGTTGAATAATTGGTGATTCTGTATCAGTATTAGAAGGTGTAATCGCTTTTTCATTGAACTCAGTTTGTGAGTAGTCATTTTCTACTATATCTGATTGAGGATAGACAGAATCATCGCTATCTACTTTGGGTTGAATAATATCTGATTCTCTAACAAGATTATGCGGTGCGATCGCTTGTTCTTTTAACTCAGTTCGTGAGTTGTCAATTTCTGCCATCTCTGGTTGAGAATAAGTAGAATTGTCACTATCTAATTTTAGTTGAATAATTGGTGATTCTGTAGCAGTATGAGAAGGTGCGATCGCTGTTTGCTTTAACTCAGTTTGTGAAGAGTCAATTTCTGATATTTCTGGTTGAGGAGAAGCAGAATTATTACTATCTATTTTTGCTTGAATAATGTTCGATTCTCTACCAAGATTAGAAGGTGCGATCGCTTTTTCATTGAGTTCAGTTTGTGAATAGTCAGGTTCTACTATCTCTGGTTGGAGAGAAGCAGAATCATGACTATCTAATTTCGTTTGAATAATTTGTGATTCTGTAGCAGCATTGAAAGGTGCGATCGCTTTTTTATTTAACGTAGTTTGTGAGTCGTCATTTTCTACTATCTCCGGTTGAGGAGAGACAGAATTATTACTATCTATTTTTGCTTGAATAATTGGTGATTTTGTACCAGTATTGGAAGGTGCGATCTCTTGTTCATTTACCTCAGTTCTTGAGTAGTCATTTTCTACTATCTCTGATGGAAGAGAAACCAAATTATCACTATCTAGTTTTGCTTGAATAACTGGTGATTCTGTAGCAGTATGAGAAGGTGTGATCGCTTGTTCTTTTAACTCAGTTCGTGAGTTGTCAATTTCTGGTATCTCTGGTTGAGGAGAAGCGGAACTATTATTATCTATTTTTGCTTGAATAATATCTGATTCTGTAACAGTATTAGAAGATGTGATCGCTTTTTCATTGAACTCAGTTTGTGAATATTCATTTTCTACTATCTCTGATTGAGGATAGACAGAATTATTACTATCTAGTTTTGGTTGAATAATGTTTGATTCTGTACCAGTATTAGAAGGTGCGATCGCTTTTTTATTTGACTCAGTTTGTGAGTAGTCAGGTTCTACTATCTCTGGTTGGAGAGAAGCAGAATCATGACTATCTAATTTCGCTTGAATAATTGGTGATTCTGTATCAGTGTTTGAAGGTGCGATCGCTGTTTGCTTTAACTCAGTGAGTGAGTTGTCAAATTCTACTATCTCTGGTTGAGTAGAAACAGAATTATCGCTATCTATTTTTGCTTGAATAATATCTGATTCTGTACCAGTATTGGAAGGTGCGATCGCTTTTTTATTTGACTCAGTTTGTGAGTAGTCAGGTTCTACTATCTCTGGTTGGAGAGAAGCAGAATCATGACTATCTAATTTCGCTTGAATAATTGGTGATTCTGTACCAGTGTTAGAAGGTGCGATCGCTTTTGCACTTAACGCAGTTCGTGAGTGGTCAATTTCTGTGATTTCTGGTTGAGGAGAAGCAGAATTATCACTATCTAATTTTGCCTGAATAACTGGTGATTTTGTACCAAGATTGGAAGGTGCGATCGCTTTTTCGTTTAACTCAGTTCGTGAATGATCAATTTCTAAAATCTCTGCTTGATGATATGCAGAATTATTACTATCTAATTTTGGTTTAATGACTGGTAATGCTGTACCAAGATTATTTGGTGCGATCGCTGTTGGGTTTAACTCAATGCGTGAGTCGTCAATTTCTACTATCTCTGATTGAGGAGAGACAGAATCATGACTATCTAATTTCGCTTGAATAATTGGTGATTCTGTAGCAGTGTTTGAAGGTGCGATCGCTTTTTTATTTAACGTAGTTTGTGAGTCGTCAAGTTCTACTATCTCTGGTTGAGGAGAGACAGAATCATCGCTATCTAATTTTGGTTGAATAATCTCTGATTCTGTACCAGTATTAGAAGGTGCGATCGCTGTTTGCTTTAACGTAGTTTGTGAGTCGTCAAATTCTACTATCTCTGGTTGAGGAGAAACAGAATTATCACTATCTAGTTTTGGTTGAATAATATCTGGTTCTGTACCAGTGTTAGAAGGTGCGATCGCTTGTTGTTTTAACTCAGTTTGTGATTCATCAATTTCTACTATCTCCAGTTGAGGAGATACAGAATCATGACTATCTAATTTCGCCTGAATAATCTCTGATTCTGTACCAGTGTTGGAAGGTGCGATCGCCTGTTCATTTAACTCAGTTTGTGAGTCGTTAGTTTCTACTATCTCTGGTTGATGATAGACAGAATCGTCACTATCTAATTTTGGTTGAATAATGTGTGATTCTGTAGCAGTATTGGAAAGTGCGATCGCTTTTTTATTTAACGTAGTTCGTGAGTCGTAAGTTTCTACTATCTCTGGTTGAGTAGAAGCAGAACTATTACTATCTAATTTTGCTTGAATAACTGGTGATTCTCTAACAGTATTAGAAGGTGCGATCTCTTTTTCATTGAACTCAGTTTGTGAGTCGTTAGTTTCTACTATCTCTGGTTGATGATAGACAGAATCGTCACTATCTAATTTTGGTTGAATAATGTGTGATTCTGTAGCAGTATTGGAAAGTGCGATCGCTTTTTTATTTAACGTAGTTCGTGAGTCGTAAGTTTCTACTATCTCTGGTTGAGTAGAAGCAGAACTATTACTATCTAATTTTGCTTGAATAACTGGTGATTCTCTAACAGTATTAGAAGGTGCGATCTCTTTTTCATTGAACTCAGTTTGTGAGTCGTTAGTTTCTACTATCTCTGGTTGATGATAGACAGAATCGTCACTATCTAATTTTGGTTGAATAATGTGTGATTCTGTAGCAGTATTGGAAAGTGCGATTGCTTTTTCATTGAACTCAGTTTGTGACTGTTCAACTTCTACCATCTCTGGTTGAGTAGAAACAGAATTATCACTATCTAGTTTTGGTTGAATAATTGGTGATTCTGTAGCAGTATTGGAAAGTGCGATTGCTTTTTCATTGAACTCAGTTTGTGACTGTTCAACTTCTACCATCTCTGGTTGAGTAGAAACAGAATTATCACTATCTAGTTTTGGTTGAATAATTGGTGATTCTGTACCAGTGTTAGAAGGTGCGATCGCTTTTTTATTTAACGTAGTTTGTGAGTCGTCAAGTTCTACTATCTCTGGTTGACGAGAGACAGAATCATCACTATCTAATTTTGCTTGAATAATCTCTGATTCTGTACCAGTATTAGAAGGTGCGATCGCTTTTTCATTTAACTCAGTGAGTGAGTCGTATATTTCTACTATCTCTGGTTGAGGAGAAGCAGAATGATCACTATCTATTTTTGGTTGAATAATTGGTGATTCTTTACCAGTGTTGGAAGGTGCGATCGCTTTTTCATTTAACTCAGTTCGTGAATGATAAGTTTCTAATATCTCTGGTTGAGGAGAAACAGAATTATCACTATCTATTTTTGGTTGAATAATTGGTGATTCTTTACCAGTGTTGTAAGGTGCGATCGCTTTTTCATTGAACTCAGTTTGTGAGTATTCATTTTCTACTATCTCTGATTGAGGATAGACAGAATTATTACTATCTAGTTTTGGTTGAATAATGTTTGATTCTGTACCAAGATTGGAAGGTGCGATCGCTTTTTCATTTAACTCAGTTTGTGAGTAGTCATTTTCTACTATCTCTGATGGAAGAGAAACCAAATTATCACTATCTAATTTTGCTTGAATAATTGGTGATTCTGTACCAAGATTGGAAGGTGCGATCGCTTTTTCATTGAACTCAGTTTGTGAGTATTCATTTTCTACTATCTCTGATTGAGGATAGACAGAATTATTACTATCTAGTTTTGGTTGAATAATGTTTGATTCTGTACCAAGATTGGAAGGTGCGATCGCTTTTTCATTTAACTCAGTTTGTGAGTAGTCATTTTCTACTATCTCTGATGGAAGAGAAACCAAATTATCACTATCTAATTTTGCTTGAATAATTGGTGATTCTGTACCAAGATTGGAAGGTGCGATCGCTTTTTCATTGAACTCAGTTTGTGAGTATTCATTTTCTACTATCTCTGATTGAGGATAGACAGAATTATTACTATCTAGTTTTGGTTGAATAATGTTTGATTCTGTAGCAGTATTGAAAGGTGCGATCGCTTTCTCATTTAACGTAGTTCGTGAGTTGTCATTTTCTACTATTTCTGCTTGATGATATGCAGAATTATTACTATCTAATTTTGGTTGAATAACTGGTGATTCTGTAGCAGTATTGAAAGGTGCGATCGCTTTCTCATTTAACGTAGTTCGTGAGTTGTCATTTTCTACTATTTCTGCTTGATGATATGCAGAATTATTACTATCTAATTTTGGTTGAATAACTGGTGATTCTGTAGCAGCATTAGAAGGTGCGATCGCTTTTTTATTTAACTCAGTTTGTGAGTAGTCAGATTCTACTATCTCTAGTTGGAGAGAAGCAGAATCATGACTATCTAATTTCGCTTGAATAATCTCTGATTCTGTACCAGTGTTAGAAGGTGCGATCGCTTTTTGACTTAACTCAGTTCGTGAGTTGTCAATTTCTGCTATCTCTGGTTGAGAAGAAGTAGAATTATCACTATCTAATTTTGGTTGAATAATCTCTGATTCTGTACCAGTATTAGAAGGTGCGATCGCTTTTTTATTTAACGTAGTTTGTGAGTCGTCAAGTTCTACTATCTCTGGTTGAGGAGAGACAGAATCATCACTATCTAATTTTGCTTGAATAATCTCTGATTCTGTACCAGTATTAGAAGGTGCGATCGCTGTTTCACTTAACCCAGTTTGTGAGTCGTCAAATTCTACTATCTCTGGTTGAGTAGAAACAGAATTATCACTATCTAGTTTTAGTTGAATAATCTCTGATTCTGTACCAGTGTTAGAAGGTGCGATCGCTTTTTCATTTAACTCAGTTTGTGAATATTCAGCTTTACCACTATCTGCTTGCGGTTGAATAGTTAGTGATGTGTGTTGTCTTGGTTGCGATGGATTGGGTAGAGCCTCATTTTTTTGATTTGTAACAGAATTATTAGTATTGATTTGTGGTTGAATTAATTTTGAGTCTTTATTATCAGAAATTGATGATATTATATGTGGTTGTTGAGGTATGTTTGATAATTTATTTATTTCGCCAATATCATTATTTTCTATTGTTTGGTTGATATAATTCGTGTTTGGTGTGGTTACATCTATATTGGCGATCGCTTCACTTGGAGATAATCTGATATCACTATCCTGACTTAATAATATATCTCTACTTAAACTGGAGTTACTTCCTGCTGATTTTTGTTGAATGTTGGGTGAATTTGAACTATTTTTTTTGACTTTATTTCCTTCAGAATGACTTGGTGTATTGAAATGCTGTGATTTAGATTCAGAAAAAAAAGGTGAATCTTGAAAGGAATTTTCAATGATGTTAAAATCTGTGATAACTGGATTAAAAAATATGGAAGAATCAAAATTTGATAGTGATTTTGCTCCTAATGGTGATAAAAATTTAGGACTAATAAATTTACTTCCCAAAGGTTGATGAGGTAATAAAGGTTGCTTTATCCCTAGATTTAGGTCTGGTTCTGAAGGTTCTGAACTAAAACCTGTTGTCAGATTTTCTGTCATATACTTTTAATTACTAGCAAATGAACCTGAACTATCGCGTCCTGATAAAATTGATGCACCGCCAGACCTTGTTTTATCAACTTTTAAGCCTTCATAAGTTAAAGTTAATTCTTCAATAGCAACTGTGCTAGAATCGGCGCTTAAACCTGGTGCTTTCCATGAGATAGGTACAGCACCAATTAAAGTCCAACATTGCATGGTTTCACCAGCTTGATTAAACACTAAAATATTGACGTTACGCCGTTCTATTGCGCCACTTAAAATTTTATTCATCCAATTCCAAAAGGTTAAGTCATTTGTAATTCCTCGTTTGAGAGTAACATCAGAAAAATCTGCGGGACTTAACAAGACTCGTTGTTGATTATTCACACCGCCTTCAGCAAATTTTTCAGTTTTGATATTCACACCTAAGCCTTGGCATTCTGTAAAGCAGGCGGTAATATTACTTTCAATTTCGACATAAAATCTATTAGCGGTAACATAGTTTAATTCTCGGCTAGTATTAGCCATAACTCACTCCTATCTAATTTTTAAGTCTTTCTTTTTGCTGTTGTAAATCTTCCTTCATCAGTTCATAAACTTTATCTGTCAACTTCCATAACAATTGACGATCGCACATTACCTTACCTGCTAACTTGGCAAGTTTTTTTTGCTGATTACTGTCATCGGTCATAGCTAAACAATTGGATAAATAGATTTATATATATCAGCCAATTTGTCACATCGACAATTAGCCAATAGTCTACTTTTACTGCTTTATTGACGACTTAGTGGTACTAAACCAGTTTTCTCTAATATTTGCTGTACTTCTGCGGTTCTTAGCATTTCCGCAAATTTTTGACCGATGGGAGGACGGCTATTATCTCCTGGATACAATACAACTAATGGATAGCTGAGGGGATAGCTACCTGTTTTAAATACTTGGATGTTGGGCTGATAACTGCCTTTATCATCACACAAGTCAGTATTTGGATTTATTGGCTTTCCGTTATCTTGTACTAAAGTTTGTACTGCTGCTTTATTCCCATCTGCTATAGCCAAAGGATAAACAGAACACTGACCAAATACTTGACTGAGTGTAGCAAAACCAATACTACCAATATTATCTTCTTCAAAGTCCCGCAGAACTTTTTGTAGCATTTCTAAATTTGATAAAGACGTGATATTGATACCAGAATAAGTAAAAGATGTGTTTGATTGTTGCTGTTGTTTTAAATAACGGAAAGTTGCGATCGCTTCTTCGTTCCTGAGTACTCGCTGTTCAAATATCCTGATAGTTTCTGCGTCTTTTGGTATATAAAGATTAACTGGTAATTTAGGTAAATTGAAGCCTTTCAGTTGTTGCCAATCAGTAATTTTACCTGTATATAAATCTTGTAATTGCTGAATACTAATCTGACCATTTAAAGCTCGTGGTAAACTTTTATCGCGCTTGGAGTAACTAAAAGCCACAAAGACCACCAAACCATCATAAGCAAATTCTTGATGTTTTAGTTCTGGAGTTAATGGTTCTACCATATTAGCGATCGCAAAATCTTTTTGCTTATCTTTGACACTGGCGATCGCTTGTTCTATACTATCTTCTGGTTGATAGTTTAACTGTAATTTTGGCTGACTTGCTTTTAACTTTTCTTCCAGTGTTTGATTTTGCAAGATTAAATTGCTTTGTCGCCGGATAAAACTCCAAGTACTGTCTTTTTCACCAGTATAGTTAAATTTACCTCCAGGTACACCAGTCACACTTTTTAAACAGCAAACTACTGGTTCTTCCATCACAGTTTCTGGAGATTTCCATCTCTGGACTAGCCATACTATCAATCCACATAACAATAATCCCCCCAAAATACTTAATAGTAATATCGACGGACGATAAAGTTTGGCTTTGGGGGTCTCTGGTTGTTCTGGAATTATTAATATTTCCCTTGGTAAAACCTGATAAACTTGTAATAATGCTTCTCTCGCTTCTTCCGCATTATTAAAGGGCTTATCCAAGCCTAAAAGCCGGAACAAAAAAGCTTTAAATTCAAGAGTTATAGCTTGCCAATATTGTTCTTTTCTGGGGTCAATAGTTGTATCTAAAATATTACCTTGCAATAAATAAAAAGCTACATAGCCTAAATCAACTAAGTCTTGCGTTACAGTCGAAATCACAGGTTTAATAGTTGATAATTGAAATAAATTTTCCCATAATGTTAAATCTGTTAAATGAATAAAAAATTCTGCTGTATCTGCCATAATTAGCAGACTATCTAAATTAATATTACCGTGAGCGATTCCTTGTTGTATTTGTCCAGTTGGTAGACTAAATTTTTGACCGTGGAGAAATTGTAGAGTTTGTAATCCTTGGTCAAGCACACGATATACTTCCCTCTCAGACATTGGTTTATTAGTAGCTTTTAGATATGTTCTGAGAGTAGGATAAGCATCGATATTGCCATTAGTAACAAGATAGCAGCGTTCAGCAATTGGGTCAGAAATTGCATCCCAAGGAAAATTTAGCCGGATATCTTGAATTCTTCCATCAGCTAAACTCAAACCAGCCAAACGTTCAAAAGCTTGTTTCCTATCTCTGGTTTCTTCAGCGTTAAAAGCCAATTGGGGTAATAAATATTCTTTAATAATTGCTGGCTGTTGGTCTGTTAGCTGTATTCCCTGATATAAGCGCCCTAAACCGCGATTTCCGATATACTTATCTATGCGATACCGCCCTTTGTACCCCCGAAATTCAGTTTTAGCAGGGATAATCGCCGGAAAACCACAGGTTTGACAAGTTTTAGCCGTCGGGTTTTGTTCTATTGTTTTTTCTGTCCATTCACAGCTTAAAGTATTCCCCGTCCAGCAGCGATATTTGTGGTAGATGATATCCACCCCCACAGGCATTGGTGGTTGCAAAGTGACAGGAGTTAAAATCGGTTCCGGTTCTACAACTGGTGGGTTTTCTGATTTTGGGAAAAACCTCTGCGGTAATTTGGCTTTAATTTGTTCATAAACCACGACGGAAACCCTTAGCGATCGCTCTTATCTACCGCATCCTACACTGAATTTTTGCCCAAAGCCATTAGACTTTCCGCTAAGAAATAGGGAGTGGGGAGTGGGGAGTTGGGAATGGGGAAGAAAGATTTTATTCTTTTGTTTTTCAAAATAGCCTCTTAATTCCTCCCTGTAATGATAAAACCTGCCCAATAGTAAGGATGATTATAAGGCTTTCTCTCAGGAACTATTTTGCTAATTCTATATAAATGGGTAGCTAAATAAGTTCTAATTCGCAACTCATCTGGATGCAGAGTTTTAATTAAATTTTCATACCAAATAGCCAATTCGCCGGCGGTGACTTCTTGCAACCATGTAGTTGCTTCTGTTAAAGCTGTGGCTGGTGATTTGTTAACTTGTAGGCGGCGATAAAATTCGATAATTAATAATGCACTCGCTGATGATTCTACATTCCACAAAGTACTAATCACTTGCGGAACACCACCACACAGAAAACCATTTACTAAAGAGACATATTCAGTAGTGATATTTTGGTTAAGATGACTCACAAATTTACACGCCGATAGTAAGACTAAATTGTAACTAGTGAGGTTTTTTTGGCAGATTTCTGCAAGGGTGAGTTTTTCTTCTCCTGCTAATGTTAATTCTGATTTATTTTTGTCAATGAAATTGTTGATAACTTGCCCGGTAAAATGCAAGATATTGTAATCATCAGCTAAGGCTTTCTCAACAGTAGTTTTAATAGCGGCTTCAGCTTGGATGCGTTGGTGATGTTCAAACATCTGGGTAATGACTTCTGATTCCAACTTGGCAAATTTTGGTGGTGCATAATTTGTCTGTGCTGGAGATTCAATACTGAGTAATATCTGTTCTTGCCAGTTCTCTATATTTCTGGGTTGTAAGCTTAATCCTACTTGGACACTAGGCAAATAATTTGTAATAAATTTTGCGGGAAGATTGAGCATTTCTGCGTCAGAATTAGGCAGATTAAATAGCAGGTGTAAAGGCAATCTGGCTAAGTCGCGGTGCGGAATTAAAATGAGGTTGGTAATTCCTTCCAGTTCTTGAGTAATTGTGGCAATTTCGAGAATTTTTTGCAGATTTAACAGCCTGTATTCCATCTGCGATCGCCAAACATGATTGCCTTTAGTTTGGGGGTCTTGGGCTTGTTCACAATAATCTTGATAAGTTTTATGCCAATCTTCTAACCAATGTTCAAAAGCAATCAATCTTTGCGTTGCTTCTGGTAATGGTAATTCTTGTAAAGGCTTATTATTGGCTGCTGAAATATTACCTCGTGCTTGCACAGGAATAAACACCAAAATTGGCGAAGGAGCGCCATCTTTAATAATAAATGTGTGCAGTGCTGCTGGGCTAATATGCCAGTAAATAATTGCCGTGTTGGGGTTCAGTAACTCTTGAACTGAGTTATAATTCAGAAAATAAATTTCATTTTGCCAGCCAAATAATAGCCATTGTAAACAAGCATTTTTTATTTGTTCTGCCAATTCCCAAGCTTCTACTAAATCACCCGATTCTACTAAAAAGTCAACGCCTAATTGCCCAATTCCCGCAAATTTTAGCGCCAACTGTTTTTTACTTTCTTCAGAACGTGCAGCATCACTCAACAATGCTTGCAATAAATTAGCAGCCCGTTGTTGTAATTCTTGGGCTTGGGTAATTTGTCCTAAACCTAACAGAACTTTAACTAAAGATTGCAGTATTTCTAAATGTAACTGGGGAAATCCTTCCCAACTGAGAGTTAATAAGGCTTGGTTGTATTCAAATACAGATTTCCGCCAATGTTGACGAGATGCAGATTGTTTCTTACCTTGCTCATAATGGGTGTTGCCAATCGCCAAATGTAATCTACCCCAACCTTCTGGGTGAGTGTCTGGGCGGATATGTTTTAACCCTTGTTCATAGCTGGCGAGTTTACCTATATAACCGCCTTGTCTTAAAGCTGGGTAATTGATGGCGACGCTGGTTAATAAATTGAAGACATAACTTTCTGGTACATGACCAATTGCTGTCCCTCGACCAATCCAAGCTTCCCAATAATCAAGTTTAATTTGTAAGGCGTTGTCGTAAGCAACGATCGCCTCAGTATAGCGTTCCAAATAAAACAGAGCGACTGCTTGATTATACCAAGCTAAATGAAAGTCTGGTTTAATGGCGATCGCTTTTTCGTAGGAAGATATCGCTTCTTCCCGCCTGCCTAAGTTATCTAGCGCCACGCCCCGGTTATACCAAGCCAAATAAAAATCCGGTTGGGCTGCTAAGGCTTTATCCCAAGATGCGATCGCCTCTGACCACTGTCTCAAATTAAACAGCACCACACCCCGGTCAATCCAGACTTCGTAATAATCGGGTTGCAATTCTAAAGCTTGATTATAAGAAGCGATCGCATCTTCATATTGTTCGTTAACCGCTAAAGCAATGCCTCGGTAATACCAAGTTTCCGGGTCTTGGGGTTGCAATTCTAAAGCTTGATCGTAACTGGTAATGGCCTCCCACACTTGCCCCAACTTCAACAACGCCAAAGCCTTACTCGCCCAAGCTTCGGGGTAATTGGGGTGAACTTCAATCGCCTGATCAAAAGATGCGATCGCTTCGGCAAATAATCCCAATTCTCCCAGCGTACCGCCACGATTGTACCAAGCTTTGTAATGGTCTGGTTTCAGATCAATTGCAGTGTCATAAGCCGCCACCGCTTCGGCAAACCGTTCTAAATGGAACAAAGTCAAGCCACGATTAAACCAGTATTCAGGGGATTCCGGTTGTAATTCAATGGCACGGTCGTAAGATGCGATCGCACCTGCCAAATCCCCCGTTTTGGCTTGTTGCAAACCTTGATAAAACCAAGCTTGGGCTTGAATTGCCGTATTAGCTGGATTCGGCGTAGTCGGCAAAGTAGGACTAGATTGTGTTGTCAGATTAATTGCCAATTGCTGTACTAAATGGGCGCTTTGATCCAACCTGCCCAACAATTCATCTAAAGTGTAGGCCACAGTGGGATCTAAATTTGCCAGATATTGATCCCAAGCATTTTCAGAAATACCTGTTCGCGCTAGTCTGGCTTGTTCATCTGGATATTCTAGTGACAATTCACCCAAATTACCAATCACATCTTCTGCCGCCGGAGTTAAAAAAGCCACGGTGGCGGGGGGTGCAAATTCTTCTTCTGCGGTGTCTTCCCTGGTTGCTGTTTCCTGAGATGGCGCGGTGGTGAATGCTTCCCCAGTCTGTGTATTCACGTTTTCTGTCGTCTGGGGTGGTGGACTATCTACCAATTCTGCGGCGGTATCTCCCCAAAGACTAGCAGCTAAATTATCTCTTGCCGTTTCTGGTGCATACTCCCAAGTGGGAATATTTGTGTTTTCCGTGGCGTATTCTAGAGGTGGTGGACTATCAGTCAATTCTGCTGTGGGATCACCCCAAAGACTGGCGGCTAAATCATCTGCGCTAGTTTCCTCTGGTGTGGTGGTAAACGCTGACCCAGAATATTCCCAAATCGGGATATCTGTATTTTGGGCGGGTTCTGCTTGGGGTATGGTACTAACTACAAATTCTTCCCCTGTATACTCCCAAATAATTTCTGCGACATTCTCTGTCGAAACTTCCGAGGATGATGTCATATCTGCAACCTGATTAACTGCATTTTCTGGAGGTTGTGCAGTTGCTTCCTCGTACTCCCATAGCGATTCGCCCAAATTCCGCAGTAAATTCTGCCCAGGAGTATTCGTTGTTTCATTCGTTGTCGAGACAACAGATTGTTCCTCAGCAGTTTCTTCCCAGTCATCGGTATGACTCGTCATTAAACGAATACCAATGTCATAGGAAAGTTCACCAACTTTGCCGATATTGAGTTCTCCTAGTTGGATCATCTGCGAGGCTAACTGCTGATTAGGCAGCCCAGAGGAGATTAACAATCGTTCACCATAAATGAGTAACCAATCTATCCAACGTTCGGTACTAATTCGGTCTTCCATCCGTTGGAGATATTTGATTGCCCATTGTTGTCCCCGTCCTTGATGTACCCCTTCTAGCAGTTGGGTAAACAGAAGTTCCAAATCAGCATTAGTTAATTCAGGAGGTGGTTCTACCATTTCCTGTTCGCTAACAGTTTTTAAAGTCTGTTTACTACTAGTGGGCTGGTTTGAATGTGTTTTAAGCCACTGCCATAGCTGCGTGAGCATCTGCACATACTCTGAAGGTTTTGTTTATCCTAGATTGTAGCGATCGTTATGTCAAAAAACGCTAGATTTGCGTGAAACCCACTGCCATTAACGGGTTTATCGGGTAGATGTTTATCAAAAATATACAAAACTTTGTTAGTTGTTATAGCAGGAGGCAGGAGGCAGAAGAATTTTAGATTTTGGATTGCCGTTAGCGCAGCGTTAGCGAGTCCGCGAGCGTCTTTTAGATTGAAAGAGTTTCCTAATCAGGACTTACGCACAAAGATTATCTGTAGAGATTGGGTGAAAGGGTGAAAGGGTTTGGGGTGTAAGGATTTTGAATCAGTACACACGCCACTTGGCTCAAGTCGGGAAACCCGCCCACGCCAGTGGCTCCCCTATACACCTGAACCCCTACACCCTCGCCAAAACCCTTGATTTTTGGTTTTTATGCGTAAGTCCTACTAATCTAAAATCCAAAATTTAAAATCCAAAATTGATTCACTCAGCACTTTCACGCTCGGAGGTAACAGTATTACTATTGCTAGTTTTTAAGCTCTCAATCTAAAATCACAAATCCAAAATCCTATTAAGCTGTCGCTTCATCAGATGGTGCGCTGGGCATATAGTATTGATGCACCAATTCTTTGATAATTACTTCTGCATCATCAGACTCAATTCCTAATTGTTGGGAAATCTGCTGACGTAGGTTTTCATCTTCCTGCATCATGCTAAATAACTGCTCTAAGGTGACAGTTTGGTAATCTGCTTCTGAGGCAGAATCATCAGTTGTTTCTGTTTGTAATATTTGGTCATCATCTGATGAGGAATTGTTACTGAAAACATCTGGCCCATCATATTCCCAGATGGTTTCGCCAGAATTGCGTGTCAATAATTGCATCCCAATTTCGTAAGCTTCATCGCCCAGTTCACCTACGCCTAAATCGCCTAATTGTACTAGCCGCGCTGCTAACTCATTATTTGGTGTCGGTGCAGCAAGTAATCTTTCCCCAAAACGGTGTAACCACTCTAGCCAACGTTCTGTGGAAACTCGATGCTCAATATTATGCAGCCACTTGATCGCCCAAGCTTGTCCCCGCGCCTGATGTACGCCTTCTAGCAGTTCGGTGAAGAGAAATTCTAAGTCTGTATCACTCAGAGGCGGTGCTGGCTCTTGAGAGACATTTACATCGGCTGTTTTCGGCGTTGATTTGCCGCCAAATAAGCTCTGAAAAAGGTTTTTGAGCCATTGAATTAACCGCTTGAGCATTTGTCCCACCATAAAGTGTATTGTCTACCCTAAGATTGTAGCGATCGCTCTCAAAGATGGCGGTAGTGCAGTTAAGAAAATGTACATTTTGAAGGCTGAAGTATGAAGTCTGAATTATGAAGTTCAAATTTCAGACTTCACACTTCATACTTCATACTTTAAAATATGGTTCAAATGTACTATAATTATGGAAAACAGACACCCTGCGTTTAAAATATTTGAGCGCCAATTTGGGCGTTTATGTAAAAATCGATTCTGAAAATGAATTGACATTTTCCTTCCATGCCTTACGAACCCCTGCACCACAAGTATCGCCCAAAGAGTTTTGCTGAACTGGTGGGGCAAGAGGCGATCGCTACCACCCTAATTAATGCTATCCGTACAACTAAAATTGCCCCGGCTTATTTGTTCACCGGGCCAAGAGGTACGGGTAAAACATCTAGCGCCAGGATTCTCGCCAAATCCCTCAACTGTCTTCAAAGTGACAAACCCACCGCCGAACCTTGTGGGGTATGCGATGTCTGTCAGGGAATCACCAAAGGCTACTCGTTAGACGTAATTGAAATTGATGCCGCTAGTAACACTGGTGTCGATAATATCCGCGAACTCATCGAAAAAGCACAATTCGCCCCAGTGCAGTGTCGGTATAAAGTATATGTAATAGACGAGTGCCTCACAGGAGATTCTCTGATATTGACTGATCAGGGACTCTTCAGAATTGACGACCCCAAACTTAAAGGTAAGAAAGTTCTTAGTTATAACGACTTATCGGGTCAATGGGAGTTTAAAAAAGTCCTGAGATGGTTAGATCAGGGAAAACGTCAGACTCTGGTTATCAAGACAACTAAGCGTGTAATTAAATGTACAGGTAATCATTTAATCAGAACAGAGCAGGGATGGATACCAGCAAAGAACGTAAAAGAAGGAACGAAGATACTATCCCCTGTGAATGTGGCTGTGGAAACCTCATTTACAAATATGGGACGGATGGGCGCATCCGCCGATTTGCCAGAGGACACCAGTTTAAAGGCAACAAATACGGACAAAAATCTTACGACCTGGAATCTATTCTTCAAGCAGCAGAAGCGTTACGACCCTTGTGTGCTTGCGGATGTGGAGAAAAACTCCTTATTCCTACCTATTTACAGCGCAAAGGTAAAGGAATCGCCAGTATACAATCTTATTGGCAAAGACACCCATACCAAAAAGGACACGGCATTTGGCAACTCAGAACAGAAAAATTTCTGGCAAATGCCACTGTTATACAACCAGAAGCATTTGGGCTTATCTACGGTACATTGTTGGGGGATTGTGCCATCTCTTACCCCAACAAACACAGTAGATTCCCTAGATTGTGTTGGACACATGGTGAAAGCCAGCAAGAATGGCTGGAATACAAAGCACATCGCCTCCAACAATTGTGTCCCAAGCTGGGAATCACAGAGAACAGAGGATACGGAAACATATCCGTTACCTGTAAAACCATGTGTCATCCCCAACTCAAGGATGTCTTTGAAATCGTCAAACCGAACGGCAACAGAAAAATTGTGTCGATGGACTGGCTCAGTCGAATTACCCCAGAAGGACTTGCTTGGTGGTATTGCGACGATGGGTCACTCAGTCTTACACCAGCAGGTAGCCCCCAAATTCAGTTACATACAGAAGGATTTTCAGAGCAAGAAAACCAACTTATTGCCAATTGGCTTACAAACCTCGGATACCCGGCAAAAACAAGGTGTTACATCAGAAATAGTACAGGTAAGCAATACCACTACATTTGGATGGGCGCAAATAGTAGTAGAAAATGGTTGGCAGAACTCAAACAATATTCAATCCCTACAATGGATTACAAGTTTGGAAACGGTAGAATCTGTTCACCTCGATGGAATTGAGCGAGTTTATGATATTGAAGTCGCGGACAATCATAATTTTGTGGCAAATGGACTTTTAGTTCATAACTGTCACATGCTCAGTACCCAGGCGTTCAATGCGTTACTAAAAACACTCGAAGAACCACCTAAACACGTAGTTTTCGTTCTCGCAACCACCGACCCACAAAGAGTTTTACCAACAATTATTTCTCGTTGTCAGAGGTTCGATTTTAGACGCATTCAATTAGAGGCGATGGTGAAGCATTTAAATGCGATCGCCTGGAAAGAAAGCATTGATATTTCGGAAGCAGCTGTTACTTTAGTAGCGCAAATTTCCCAAGGTGGGTTGCGCGATGCAGAAAGTTTACTTGACCAATTAGCTTTATTATCCGGGCAAGTCACACCGGAAAGAGTCTGGGATTTAGTCGGTTCTGTGAGTGAACGCGACTTGTTAGTCTTATTGAGTGCGATCGCTCAAGATAACCCAGAAACAATCTTAGACTGTAGCCGCCACATTCTCGACCGAGGACGAGAACCACTCACTATTCTGCAAAATCTCGCCAACCTCTACCGCGACTTACTCATTGCTAAAACAGCCCCCAATCGCCAAGACTTAATAGCTTGTACTCCACAAACTTGGGCAGCCTTAGTTGAGTTAGCCCAAAACTTACACATCAGTACAATCTTGGCAGGACAACAACACCTGAGAACCGCAGAAATTCAAATTAAAAATACTACCCAGCCGCGTTTGTGGTTAGAAGTAACATTACTCGGATTGTTACCCAGCGCCAGTATTCAGCCAGCAGCCACAGTTGTTGTGCCAAAAATCAATGTCCCAGCACCACAAAATCATCATCCCCCATCACCACCAGTTTCAAACCCGCAACCTGTATCACCACCGCCTCACACTGCACCTTTAAATCAGCCACCTGCAAAACCAGTTACCGCAGAAGTCGTACCTGCAAACCCACAACCCGTCTCACCGCCTCCGCCTGAACCTGTCGCCGCAGAAATCACACCAGAAACTGCACAACCAGACTTAACCCAAATTTGGCAGCAAGTACTGAGTAATATTCAGTTACTTCCCCGTCGGGCATTATTAGGGCAAATGTGCCATCTGATTGAGTTTAACGGTAATAGTGCGCGTGTAGGTGTTAAACCTGCATGGTACGACAAAGTTAAATCTGACCTCACCATGATTGCTGGGGCTTTTCAGCAGACTGTGAATCGCAACGTTGAAGTCAGCCTAGAAAAAGCCACAGCCGTAACAACTTCTCCTCCAAAAAAAGAACCATCAACCAATAATTCCAATGGGCTTCACAAACCTTCTTTACCCCAAAAAAACAACCATCACCCAGCACCAACACCCCAAGCATTTACACCGCCACCACAACCAGCACCACAACCAGTCACACCGCCACCTGTAAAACCAGAATATTCTGAATATTCTACAAATGGTAATGGTACTGCTCACATCCAACCTCCCCCCCAACCCACACAAAATTCATCAGAAGAATGGGAGGAAGTCACAAGAGCCGCCCAACATTTAGCACAATTTTTCGACGGGCAGATTGTCCGCTTTGCTGATGATG
The DNA here is from genome assembly GCF_014698045.1 of Aulosira sp. FACHB-615. GTDB lineage: Bacteria > Cyanobacteriota > Cyanobacteriia > Cyanobacteriales > Nostocaceae > Nostoc_B. The sequence continues at coordinate 28,478 of NZ_JACJSE010000006.1, read as the reverse complement.
GTTCCGATTCATCTGGTTCTATCACTCCATCGGATTGGGTAGAGGAAGTGGAGGTTGATGATTAAACGGCAAAAGTAAAAAGTAAAAAGGCAAAAGTAAAATAGGACTTACGCAAAAACCTCTCAAACTCTTATTCTTCCGTGAACTCTGTGTCTCTGTGGTTTGATTTTCCGTGGTCTGTGCGTAAGTACTTTAAAAAATAAAAAGGCAAAAGAAATATATTCTTTTGCCCTTTGCCTTTTAACTTTTTCCTTTCTATTCTCCACTGCCAGAATGTACTGTCTTTACCCATTTCAGGCGCTTTGGCCTAAAGGACATCCGGGCGGTGGTACTACTCATCACTACTAACCAGTGCAGCATATATAATGTGCCGCGCAGGGTTTGTAGTAGTAACACCGGATAAGTCGCAACGGTGAATTTCTGCTCTTGACGTATCCGCCTTAGTCCGGCAAACATTCCCAACACGGACATAGACACAGACAAGGTGGTGACTGGGCCTAGCAGTGGTAAGCGATGCTTGGCAATTGCCATTAACAAGTCTGGGATAGCAGCCGTTGGCAAGATGTACATACTGATCATAAACATGAGCATATCCCAGGTTTTGCGGGTTCCCATGCGGTTTTTCAGAATCAGATCCCAGTAATCTAAATAACGCTGATAGCCACCTTCTGCCCAACGGTTGCGCTGATGCCAAAGCGCGATCGCATTTGTTACACCTTCTTCCTGCACGGCTGGGGAGAAGACACACTCAATATCCCAGTTATCCAAATGCAAGCGCAAGGTCATATCCAAGTCGTCGGTGATGGTTTCCTCATTCCATCCACCACAACTATCTAGGGCGGTGCGGCGGACAAATTGGCCGTTACCCCGCAATTCACCAATCCCACCCAAAGCAATGCGTTGCTGTTGGAACCAAGTGTCCAGTGCCATTTCTGCCATCTGTCCCTTAGTCCAAAAGTTTTCTTTGGCGTTGGCTATTGCTTTCCGCACCTGCACTGCACCAACTTTTTCTCTTTGAAACAAAGGTACTATCTGGAGTAGCAAGTCTGATGGCACTTGAGCATCAGCATCAAACACAGCAACAATTTCGCCTTTTGTCTGGGGCAGAACTTGATTTAATGCTCCCGATTTACCGCCACCTGCTTGGGGAGAACGCCTCAGTACTTTGAGTTTTTTGTATTCCTGCGCTAGTTCCGCTAAGATTTGCGGTGTTTTGTCGGTACTGTTATCGTCAACTATCCAGACTTCGTATTGTCCATCTGGATATTCCAGATTGCACAAGTTCTTGACTAACTTCCCAATCACCGCTTCCTCATTTTTGGCAGCTACCAACAAAGATACAGAGGGTAAATTACCCTGCATTTCTTTTTGATAGCGGCGAGGTTTAGCGAATATCACCACTAACGCATGAATACCCAGGATTGTCGTCAACCCTAGAACAAAAATGTAAGCCCAAGAAGCCAAGTGTAGAGCGATCGTACCACTCCAAACTATTGACAACACCAGAGCGGCTTTACCTCTACGTCCTTGAAACCGTGATGGTTGAGACAAGCGATTTGTCCCTACCAATGAATCTTCTGTCGCCGATAGGTCAGCTAACAGAGAATCTAGCGGGTCAAGCTCTTTGTATGAATCGTTTTCAGGCCAGGAGTTCGCTGGCATAGGTTAATTAATGCGATACCAGTATTTTTCTACACCCATAAATAAGCCGGGAATTCTGTAACGTCAAACTTTGACTCTGCCATCTAGCTTTACTTGCTGTATCAAGATTATGTTGCTTTTTCAGGGCAACAGTAAATTCAACAAAGTAATTACAAGATAGACACAGCTTTGGGTTGTGAGACATTGCAATCAGCGTCTTGAAGACCTAATGTTAGGTTTTTTCGCCGCTACTGCCCCAGCTTGGATAAAAGCTAATGCAGCCTTATTGTAACCGAAATTTTAATATTTCTTAGTACTAACTTTGCTGGCACTATCACAAACTCAAAACTAAAAAGACAAAATACAAAGAATTACTTATTGATTATTGCCATTCGTTAACATTTCTTGCGGAATATTTTGAGGCTTTTTCTGAGAGTTGTGATTTTGTAGTGTGTATTACAGCAGTTTTTTTGGGAATACTATTGACAACTACTAATATCCCCAGTTTCACCTAACTTGAGGAATATTCAATAATGTCTATTGAGCAAATCCAGCCTGCAACTCAGCAGCAAGCAAGCGTTTACTTGCCTTATATTCAGGGTACAAAGCGGAATTTCTTGCCCTACGCTATCAGTCTCTATCAAAAAGGTATTTTGGAGGGACACCGCAAAATAGAAGCCAGTGAAAATATTCCTTTTGTCGCTTCTTGGAATGTGGCCACCCTACCTTCAGACTTAACGCGCTGCCGAATGCAGTTTGATGGTAATGCTGAACTCAGTTATGAAGTGATGATGGCCAGCTTTGAGTTTATTAGTTTTTTAATTGAATTAATGGAAAACTATAAACGTTATCGTGTCACAGACTTTTCGCAATCATTCTACAGAAAGTTGCTGCGTATTGATGAATAAATCAATTCCCTGAAAGTCTAGGGTATAGGATTGCAAGGGAAAACAATTTCCCTTGAACCTAGCCCAGACACTAATGCTTACGAGCATTGAGGCATAGTTTAGTTTATATATTTAGCATCCAGCCCATAACATTTTCAGCATTATTTTAAATACCTAGTAGTTAGTAACTTTACAGTATCAATACTGTAGATAAAAGCTATTTTTTTCACCAAAAAAATGTTATTTCTCAAAAACTATGCTCGCAAAGAGCGTAAGTCTTTTGCTGGAACAAACTAAAATTAGTAAACACCTAGCTGGGTTCTACTTCCTTTTGAAATTAGGAGTGCATGTGTGCCGAAATCTGCTAAACATCTGCTGATTGGCTCAACCGAAACTTATAGCGGAAAATCTGCAACAGTTTTGGGTTTGTCTTATCAGCTACAGCAAAAAGGACTGGATATTGCTTACGGCAAACCACTGGGAACTTGTTTGACAACCTCTGGTGGTACTTTAATTGAAGAAGATGTCCAGTTTATTGCTTCTAGCCTGAATCTAGCAGCTAACCGCATTGCGCCTACTCTGCTGGCTTTAGATGCAGTCAGTGTCCAAAAACGTTTAAGCGGCGAAGATAACAACAATTATCGCCAGTCGTTGATTCAGGAATATTTACAAGTTACTCGCGGCGATTTAGTCTTACTGGAGGGGCCTGGCAATTTAACAGAAGGACATTTATTTGATTTATCAACGCTACAAGTTGCAGAAGTGTTAGACGCGGCGGTTTTGTTGGTTAATCGTTACAATTCGCTACTTTCTCTAGATGCGGTATTGGCAGCAAAAGAGCGTGTAGGCGATCGCTTGGTGGGTGTTGTTCTCAATGATATTCCTGCCAAAGAAGTGGAAATGGTCGAAAATCTCGTGCGGCCATTTTTGGAACAGCAAGGAATTGCTGTATTAGGAACACTGCCGAAAAATGATTTACTGCGGAGTGTCAGAGTCGGGGAACTAGTCAACCAGTTAAATGCCGAAGTTCTCTGCCGTAGCGATCGCTTAGATTTGATGGTAGAAAGTCTGGCCATTGGGGCGATGAACGTCAATGCGGCTGTCAAGTATTTCCGCAAACGGCGTAACATGGCAGTAGTCACAGGAGGCGATCGGGTAGAAATTCAACAAGCTGCCCTAGAAACCTCAACTCAATGCCTAATTCTCACAGGACAATTACCACCGCCGCAATTTATTCTCAGTCGTGCTGAAGAACTGGAAATCCCCATTTTGTCTGTTGACTTAGACACCTTGACTACCGTAGAAATTGTTGACCGGACTTTTGGTCAAGTACGTGTCCATGAACCAATTAAAGTGCAGTGCATCCGCCAATTGATGAATGAGCATTTTGACATTGAGCGTTTATTACTGAAACTGGGCTTAAGTACAGCAGCCGCCTTATCTTAGCCATACACCAAGCATCTTTGAGATTGACCCTCCGAATTTTAGATTTTAAATTTTGGATTTTGGATTGCCGGGTTAAATCTAAAATCCAAAATCTAAAATTGGCTCGGTCAAGGTTCACAAAAGCCTGATTTTGGTTAAATCTAGCAATCCTCAATGATTTATCAACATCTCTCTCCCTTGTCCACCCTGTCTTCCTTGTCTCCCTTCGCCAGCTACTTACTTAAATAATTCAAAAATTGTAGCAATGTCTAACTTCAGCAGGCTGTCTACCTACACTCTGTTTGGTAAAATATCTAGGTCGTTCAATTCTAATTAATTTTATCTTTGAGCCAGTCAATAGACCTAATTAACCTCGATACATTAGCGCAAGAACTGGCGACAATCCAGCAAACAGGTTCTAAGCGAATTGCTTTGCTGGGTTCTCGTCATGTGCCGATTACCCATCAAAATCTGATTGAAATGATGACTTATGCCTTGGTGTTATCAGGCAATCGGATTATTACCTCTGGGGCTACGGGAACGAATTCAGCCGCCATCAAAGGCGCAATGCGGGCTGATCCCAATTTGCTGACTGTAATTCTGCCGCAAAGCTTGGAACGTCAGCCTTACGAATCTCGGCAACAGTTAGAACAGGTAATGCACCTGGTAGAAAATCCCAGTAACGATAACCTGACTCTGGCTGAAGCTAGTTACATCTGTAACAAAGAGATTGTTTCTCGTTGTCAGCAGTTAATTTGTTTTGCTTTTCATGACAGTCGCACTCTGCTACAAACTTGTGGAGATGCCGAAGAACAAAGAAAAGTAGTAACTTTGTTTTACTTTGATTAGTCATTTATCCGTTGTCATTTGTCCTTTGTCATTTGCAATTTACTCATGACCAATGACCAATGACTTAATGACTAATAATTATGGACTAGTAACTAATGACTATTTTTTTGTACTGTATTGCCGCAGCTGCTGTATTAATTTATCTGCCGTTTTTGCTGGTGGCTTATGCCCGGTTGAGTGTGGGATATGATATTTCTGCACCCCGCGCGATGTTTGATAAATTGCCACCTTACGCTCAACGAGCGACTTGGGCGCATCAAAATTCTTTTGAAACATTTATGATTTTTGCTGTCGCCGCATTAATGGCTTATGTCACGAATGTCAATTCTGCTGTGGCTGTAGTTGCGGCGATCGCTTTTGTCGTGACGCGGTTGTTATACTCTATCTTTTATATTTTGAATGTACCGCTTTTGCGATCGCTGATGTTTGCTATTGGTTCTTTGGGTTCTGCAACTCTCTTCTTCTTTAGCATCCTACAAGCAAATACTTAAAATTAGGGAAGAGGATAGATAATACCAATTACCAATAAACTCATCCACAATCCCAAAGTTAACATTTTTTATGGCTTCAACTTACTCCTTTGACATTGTGAGCGATTTTGATCGGCAAGAATTAGTTAACGCTGTTGATCAAGTTGTGCGAGACGTTAACAGTAGATACGACCTCAAAGATACTAAAACTACAGTTGAGTTGGGTGAAACAACTATTACTGTTAATACCGACAGTGAGTTTACTTTAGATTCTGTACACAACATTCTCCGCGAAAAAGCTGCCAAACGTAGTCTCTCTCAAAAGATTTTTGAATTTGGCAAAGTTGAATCTGCAAGTGGTAATCGTGTACGTCAAGAAATCACCCTCAAAAAAGGCATCAGCCAGGAAATTGCCAAGCAAATTTCTAAATTGATTCGTGATGAATTTAAAAAGGTACAAGCTTCCATTCAAGGTGATGCTGTGCGGGTTTCTGCTAAATCAAAAGATGATTTGCAAATTGTCATTCAACGGTTAAAACAAGAAGACTATCCAGTTGCATTACAATTTACAAACTATCGTTAGGAAATGCCTAAATCTAGTACAACAAGGCAAAAGTAAAAAGGCAAAAGGAAAAAGAAAGAATAACAATACCACAAGCCTTTTAGCAATTTCTTCTGGTCTGTTTATTTACGCTAACCTGTACTAGTTAAAGTTTTTCCAAGAAACTGCCAGCGAGTTGTTGTTCGTTGGCAGTTTGTTTCATAGCAGAAGGCAGTGGTTCGGCTACTTCGACTGCGCTCAGTACAAGTCCGCTCATCAACCAGGCAGGAGATAAAGTCTTACTATCCCTCGCATTCAAGCTTTCAAACTGTCCTAACATATCTGACTACCGCTATATTTTCAAGACAACGTATGCAGAGTTTGTTTTCAGACTATTCTTATATAGCAATCCTACGTGAGTTGTAAAAATTGAGAGGCTCAGATCCCCGACTTCTTTGAGAAGTGGGGGATCTCGTTGTTCACAAATGATTTAGGACTGCTATAGCAATCTTAAATAATTGATAAACATCTTGCTCCCTTGTCTCCCTTGTCTCTTTCGTTCCTATCTCACACAGGACTGCTATATCCCAAAATAATTTGGTACATCTTCATAGAGAATAGTTATAAGTATAGTTATTGTTCGAGATTAGTCAAATGCGTGACCCACAGAAGAATACCATTCAAATTGACCCAGCAACTGTTGTTTTAATTGCGTCCATATTAATACTTTTACCTCTTGTACTCACTGGTTTGTTCTGGCAGTAAGAAGATAATAGAAAGATTGACCCTTTCTAAGGTATTTACCCAATGAAATCTGGTGCCACATTTCATCAACCGCAAGAAGAAGACATTTATGATTGGAATGGGGAACAACTCAAGCCAGAGGTGCGCCAACATCGTACAACAAGGCAAAAGTAAAAAGAAATAATAAAGAATAGAATTCGCAGCTTTAAAGAAGAAGTCAGAATTCTGGTTCCTGACTCCTGAATTCTGACTTCTGACTCCTGAATTCTCTTTTGATCAATTAAGGTTCTGTAGCCGTTGATTGAGGTGTAAACTGAACTCTCGGATCTGGCATAAAATTATATCTAACGTACAATCCACCCCAAACAAACAACACAATTAACAAAGCACCAATACCCAAAGGACTGGGAAGCCAAAATACTACTTCTATATGATTGAGTTCACCGGGTTGGAGTCGCCATAGCAGTTGATTACCTTGTTTTTCGGGTTCAACAGCATTTTCGGTGAGTTGAATATTGTTCGCACCCCAGGGAGTGTTTAAGCTAAATTCTAAATTGAGAATTGCACCGGGATCAGCAATAACGTTACCTTTACTGGCAATTAACGCCAGCGATCGCAAGTCTAAATCATAAATTAACCGATTCCGCACTAACAATAAAAAATTATTCTGGAATAGCAGTAAATTAGATTCTATTTTCGGTAATTCCGCATCAGCTTCACTATTTGTAGCTGCTACTTTTTGATTGTTATGAGAATTAAAAAAGTCATTAAACTTAGTTTGTAATTCTTGACCATTACTAAAGGGGATAGTAACTATTAGTTCTTCTTGCGAAATACGCCGGACTTTACCTTCTAGTTTACGAGTCCGATTTTCTATACTATCTAACCAGGCATATACATAATCACCACTAAAACTAGTAAGTTGTTCACCTAACTTAATATGCTGTACTAGTTCGCCGCTATTGGAGTGATGAAAATTCACGCCAACATCATACTTTACACACCCAGATAACAACAGGGATGTAAATACTACTAGCCACAAAATAGTTTTTCTTGGAGAAAAGATGTGGTTAATGTTGTGTCTGATTTGTATCGTTAACCAGCCCAATGGTTGAGTTAACCTCATCAATATTTTTCCCAACTTAGAAAAATTCATCACTGTATTTCTCCTCAAGAAGTATGAAATATGAAGTCTGAAATAAAATTTTATCTTTGGCTTAGGGTATAAGGGTTGCAGATCAGACTTCTTTAATAAGTAGGGTATCTTGTTCTGCATGATTGATAACCACTTCATACTTCATACTTCACACTTCAGAATGCCAACCAAGTTAAGTAGGAGAGAATTAATCCAATAGCAGCGATCGCCACCCAAATAAAGCGATTATCTTTGGTATTAACTTGGCTGAGATCAACAAATTCCTGTTCAGCAGGTTTTTTCTTGACAGAAGATTTGGGGGAATTAGCCGCAACCCGCATTTTCGATTCATTATCTGATAATGCACCCAAATCGGGAATCTCCGTCATCCATTCGCTGGGGCGTTTCAGCTTTGGTGCTTGTAAAATGTAGAGCAATCGCCGAGCTTGTTTATTCGTTTCGGAATAGGGATGGCGTTGTAGTTGTTTGCAAAGTGCGATCGCTTCTTCATTTCTGCCGGCTGCTTCATAAGCTGTTACTAGCCACAATTGCGCTTCTCCTCCCAAGCGAGAATTTCGCGCTAACAAGGCGCTGGCCTTTTCCAGATTTTCAATCGCTTCCCGATACTGCCCATTTTCAAAGGCAATTCTTCCAGCTTGGTAACGCTTTCTGGCAATTTCTAAACTTTGTTCACTCACGTCTTGCATATTAAATCAGCACTGCTTTAATTTTGCCAACGCCAGGAATCTTTTTGTAATCTTTTCAAAAGCTGGCAATCTTCAAGTAAATAAGCTTTTAAAATTTTAACTAGAAGTCATCTGTAAAAACCCTTAATTATGCAATGCAGGTGAGCAAAATATGGTAGATATCAAGCTTTCTCAACTGAATTGGCTAGGAGCCGGGATCACTTTGGTATTGATGAGTACCGTAATTACCCCAGCTTCAGCCCAACAAGTGATTGTGATTGATCGCAGCAATCCTTTTAGCGTCAATCAGCCGCCTGCTGTTGGTTCTTTTATTTATGGTAGTCCGATTGCCACGCCTATGCCCGTAGATCCCACAACAGGGCTTTTACCTAGCCGCACCATCTACCCCAATTATTATCCCCAAGTCAGGTACGACAGGTTCAATAATTCCACGCTGGTGAATCCGACTTTGATTAATCCCATTATTAAAGATTCCACAATCGTGAATCCAGTGATTATCAATAATTCCTGGCAACGGACACCATTTAGAGGGCGATCGCGGGTGATTATCACTCATCCTTGGTAATGACGTTAGTCCTTTGTCATTAGTCATTAGTCATTTGTTAAACCAAAGAACACAGGACAAATGACAAAGGACAAATGACCAATAACTTAAGCAAAGTGAGAACCAGAAATCATTGTCCCGATCCCAACATCGGTAAAGATTTCTAGTAGCAGTGCGTGGGGTAGACGACCATCGATAATGTGTGCAGCCCTGACTCCTTGAGCGAGCGATCGCACGCAGCAATTAACTTTGGGGATCATCCCGCCACTGACTACACCACTAGCAATCAATTCCCTCGCTTCCCGAATATCCACTTTGGGAATCAACGTCGATGGGTCTTTATAATCTTTTAAAATCCCTCTAGTATCGGTCAGCAAAATTAACTTTTCTGCCCCCAGCGCCGCCGCAATTTCCCCCGCAATGGTATCTGCGTTAATGTTATAAGCCTGTCCCGAATCATCGGCAGCGACACTTGACACTACTGGAATATAACCATTACTCGACAGAGTTTCTAAAATTTTGATATTAACACCGCTAACTTCACCTACAAAGCCGATGCCTTCTTGACCTTGGGGACGGGCTGTGATTAGATGACCATCTTTGCCACATAGCCCCACAGCCATACCACCGGCTTGGTTAATCAAAGCCACAATTTCTTTATTTACCCGACCAACTAACACCATTTCCACAACATCCATTGTGGCAGCGTCAGTAACTCGTAAACCATTCTTAAATTGTGGTTCAATGCCTAATTTATCTAACCAACTGTTAATTTCTGGGCCGCCACCGTGAACAAGAATGGGACGCAAACCAACACAAGCTAAAAAGACAATATCGCGGATTACCTTGTCTTTGAGGGTGCTGTCTTTCATCGCCGCACCACCATATTTCACAACAACAGTACGTCCCGCGAATTGTTGAATGTAGGGTAGTGCTTCGCTGAGTACCCGCACACGGGTGGCTTCAGCTTGCCTGATATACTCAGTATCGTTGACCATCATGGTTGAGATTTTAAACCTATGCAGTCAGTGTAGAAGACTTTTTCACTGGTCACAATCTCTTGCTTGGAAGTGCTGAGTATGAACAAGGCGATCGCTCAATTTTCTACATTCTGGTGTGATGCAGTAGTTTTCAACACACTAGGAATGGCTGCCATCACTCTGTTAGCGATTTGTTCTGGTGTTTCACCTTCGTTGACGATGATGTGTAAATCAGCTTGGGCGTAGAGTGGTTGGCGTTGTTCGAGGAGCGATCGCAATTTACCTTGGGGATCAGGATCTTGCAGTAGTGGTCTGGTATTATCTTCCGCCAAGCGGGTGTAGAGTAATTCCACGGGTACATCTAGCCACACAATTAAACCGTGGCGCAAGTAACTCCAATTTTCTCGCCGCAGCACAATGCCGCCACCTGTGGCTACAGTCAATTTAATATGGGCGCTAATTTGTGCCAATACATCACTTTCCAACTGGCGAAATGCAGTTTCTCCTTCTTCGGCAAATAACTGATTGATGGATCTACCTGTGGCTTGAGTAATCACATCATCAGTATCTACAAACCCATAACCCAACTGCTGTGCTAGTAATCGTCCTACCGTTGTTTTACCAGCGCCCATCATCCCAATCAAGTACAGGCTGACTCCTTGCAATAAGCTGCTCATACAATTTTAGATTTGAAATTTTAGATTTTGGATTGGGAATTACTGTTTGCGTCTTGGCTTGCCGTTAACTTATCCTTTCAACTACGCTCGCCCGTTGCTTTACTCCAGTAAATTCTCAATTCCTCACTTTACTTTAAATCTCGGCATTCAAGCGACTTTGTTTGATATGGTTTTTGAGGTGGGCGGCAAAAATCGTCTGACTCATTAAAAAGTAGCTTTCTTGTTCGTCACTTAATTTCAAGTTTTCCTCAATTAACCGTTCAACGATATACTCCATTAACACCACAGTTAGCGAAAAGCTAGAAGCTTGTTGTTCGATGGGCGTAGGTGTAGTTTTTTCCAGTAGCGATCGCTTATGCAACAAATCTACAGCTTCTAAGATTAATCTTTGCGACAATCTAGGCGATAACCCTGGTATGGTGTTTTTCTGCAATTGTCGCACCGAAACAGCGTTCTTATTCATTGCCAACCAGTACATTATGTGCTTTTCTAACTGCGACAACCGATTAAACTGTTGGTCTAATATGGTGCGAATTTCGCCAAAAACTACGGTTCCCTGCTGAATAAACTCATCAATATTGCCCCCAAATAAATCTTGAATTGTCGTCGCTACTAATTTCAGAAATAAGGGGTTACCGGCATATTGTTCTGACAAAATGCGGCATTTTTCTGCTGATATATTGAATAATCCTTTATACTTTAGAAGTGACAGACTTTCTGATTGATTTAAACCAGTTAATTTGAGCGATCGCACAGGTAATGTATTACCTTCTAAAGCTGCTATCTCTGAAGTTTTTTCTCGGCTGGTTAATAGTAAGCAACTTTGATGTTGAGACTCACCTATTCGCCTGATCAGTTCACCATAGATTTCATAACCTGAACGATATTGAATTTGCGGCAGGATAAAAGCCGGAACATGATTCTTTATCCCTTGGTGACTAACTGTTAAATTTGCCTCAATATCATGACTTGCTAAAACTGCATCCAAATTATCTAAAATAATTAAACATTTATTATGCCGCAGAAAATCTATCAATTGAGAGATGCGCCCTTCTATTGTTTCTGCAATTACTATCTCGGCATTGGGCGATAAAGTCTGAATTAACTGTTCAATTATCTGCTCTGGGGCAGGGGCAAGACGTAGCGATCGCCAGATAACATAATCGAACTGATGTTTAATTTCTTGTGCCAACTTCACCGAGAAAGCAGTCTTACCAATCCCACCCATCCCTAATAGTAAGAGCAAGCGACAACCTTCTTGCAAAACCCATTGCTGAGTTTTTGCTAGTTCTGTGGTGCGCCCATGAAAAACACTAACATCAATTGCCTCACCCCAGTCTTGAACCAACGTAGCAGAAGTTTTGACTAACTCTGTCTGTTGAGTTGTTTGTGTTTGTTGGGGAATAATGGCAGCTGGTAATTGAAACCTGATTTTCTTATACCCAGCTTTCTCAAGTAAATAAGTTACACGGCTCCAATTTTTTACCTTCACTGAGTAGCCAGCAGCATTACTCAGCATTTCTTCTATATACTTGTATAAACCATTAGACAAATAAACTCTCACAGTACTACTACTGCGACTTTGATAAACTATACTGGCAATTTCCGCCGGACTACAACCACACAGTAAACCCCTCAAGAATTTCTTTTCTACAGGTGTTAAAGCCTTACCCTTTGTGGAAGCTAAATCTACGTATAACTTTTCTAACTCCCAATTACTTTTAGCTTCAAAAAATTCCTCTTCTGCCTGATTTGCATCTGGTGTTATCATTACCATTATTGATGTATTTTATATAACCCCGAAAATATCCTAACTATTATTCGATGAAGTCAGAATAAATCAAAATTAAATTTATAACGAATTTACTAACTGTTGTTAGGTGACTTGGAAGTTATTACTTAGATATCTTTAGACTTAACGGAATTTTTATAAAGCTTGTTTGAAACTTTAAGTAACCAAATTCAGTCAACATAAATCTACGTAACTTTTGGTCTGTACTGTGAGAATTTTTAGATTGGCATCCCACTGTGTTTTTAACATCACATTATTGGAATTCTAAAGTTCTTGGAAACTAGCTGCTCATCAATAATTTTTGCCAAGCAAGGTGTAAAAAATGACTGAATTTTTGAGCTTGTCAGAACTAAGCTTTGCAAAATTTAAGGTATAAACACCAAAACCGATGCGTAATCTACCAGAATCAGCCCGAATAAATTAATTGTGGTGTGTTAAGAGGCATCAACCATGACTCGAATTCGTGACGTTGTACATCAAGCTTTAGCAACTGGCTATCTAACGGTTGAAGCAGAAAACCAATTGCGCCATTTATTGACTACCCGCTATGACTCAGAAGATTTCAATGCTTTCATGTCATTACAGGAAGCAGCAATGAATGGTCAAGTCAAGCAAGAATCGCGGGAAAGAAGTGTGAAATGTGAAGTCTGAAGTTTGTAGACTGACTTGAAAGTGCTGAGTGAATCAATTTTGGATTTTAAATTTTGGATTTTAGATTAGGAAACTCTTTCAATCTAAAAGACGCTCGCGGACTCGCTAACGCTGCGCTAACGGCAATCCAAAATCTAAAATTCTTCTGCCTCCTACCTCCTACCTCTCATCTACTCAATCATTTCCGTGGTTTGTCTTCATCCCCAAATTCATCATCCTCAAAAAATGACCAGTCATCGTCATCATTAGTATTTTTGGGTTCGTCTTCAGGCTGTTTGTAGGGGGGAATAATCACGCGGTAGTCAGCATCATAAACTGATTCTGTTTTGCCTGCCGCCGTATTTTTTGGTTCGCGGTAGCTGTAAGAGTAGGTTGAACCAAACTTAGAAGCAGTTTTAGGCTCTGCCTGGCGTTCTTCTGGTTCAAAATTGCGTTCTGGCTGGGTTTTTGCTCTAGGGGGAGGTGCTGGTTCTGACTTTTCCGCAAAATCCCAATCATCGTTATTATTGCTAGTTTCCCAATCATCAAATTCTTCACTGTCAGCCTCCTGATTTGACCTAGAGGATGATGGCGGAGTATAAGGTTGAGATTGAGGTTCTTCTCTACGCGGTGTGGTGACACGTCTAGGAGTAACTCGTGATTTGGGGGCTGGTTGCGGTTGTCCTACAAAATAACTTGATAATTTAAATAAAGTAGTAATCAATACAGATGTCAACGCACCCGCAGTAGTAATGAATAATATCCACATCGCTAGGGGTAATGGTTGAGTACGCACCCCCAAAAATACTAACGATATGGCAGGCGACCAGTTCTGCACTAACAAAAGTGTTAGTCCTCCTAGTATTGCCACTAATAAAATTAAGCGAAGTACAGCCATAAGAAAGTATGAATTATGAATTATGAAGTATGAAGTATGAAGTGTGAAATATAAATTTCATACTTCAGCCTTCATACTTCATACTTTAACGATGACCTTGCCATCGTTGAATGGGGATGCAGTCAATCTCCAATTGATCTAAAGTCCTGGCAACAACGAAATCTACCAAATCCTCGATAGTTTGCGGGTTGTGATACCAAGCAGGTATAGCTGGGACAATTCTCACCCCCGTTTCTGCCAAGGTTGTTAAGTTCCGCAGATGAATCAGGCTAAAAGGAGTTTCACGGGGAACGATAACTAGTTTGCGTCCTTCTTTGATTTGGACATCGGCAGCTCGTTCCAGTAGGTCGGAACTCAAGCCACCAGCAAGCTTGGCAACTGTACTCATACTACAAGGGATGATGATCATCCCCAAAGTGCGAAAGGAGCCACTGGCGATATTGGCTCCCACATCACTCCAAGGATGACAGCGTAGTTTGCCTGCAACGGCTACTCCTGCTTGTTCGCGCCAGAATTGCTCTTGTTGAGTTGGTTCGGCTGGCATTTTAATTTCCTGTTCTGCTTGCCAAACCATGTAACTTGATTTAGAGGCAACTAATTCAATTTCATAGTCAGCAGCAAGCAAATACTTGAGAGCGCGAACGGCATAAATTAGCCCAGATGCTCCTGATACGCCAATGATTAAAGGCTTGGTGTGATGTGACACGCGGTTTTCTTAACAAAACTTATTCATCATCAGCATAAGCTTCTAAATCGCTAGGTTCAAGGTCACGAGATAGATAAATATCATCTCGGTCATCGTTAAGACTAGAATTACCTAAGCCTTTAGGTAGGCCATCACTGCCAACGGTGACTAAATCAATTTGTTGGCGGTAATAATCGACACTCTTCACCTGGACAGATACACGATCGCCTAATCTGTAAGAAGCACGATTTTTTCGACCAAACAAGGCTTGTTGTCTGGCGCGATATTCATACCAGTCATCTTTTAATGAACTAACGTGGACTAATCCTTCTACCCGTAATGGCGCACTGGGATGTTTTTGTTTGGGCGAGTCTGTGGTTGGGACTTCAATTTCTACAAAGAACCCGTAGGACTGCACACCAGTAATTACGCCTTGGAAGACTTGCCCGATGCGTTGTTTCATCAGTTGGGCTTTTTGCAACCCTGCCAAGTCAGCTTCAGCTTCTTGGACTTCTTTTTCACGGTCGTTGAGTTGAATGATGACCCTGGTTAAATCGCTTTGCAGTTCCTGTTGCAATTCGGGCGGTAAGACGTTCCAACTTACTTCGATGTGGGATGATGAATGACGCAGGTTAACGCGGTCTTTAACGCGGGTAGTGCGGCGATCGCGTCCATGTTCAATCAGTCGGTAGTAAACTCGTTGCAAGAGCAAATCGGGATAGCGGCGTAAGGGCGAAGTACAGTGGGTATATTGCGCTAGTGCCAAGCCAAAATGACTGCCTTTGGTGGTGCTGTAGGCGGCTGGCTTGAGGGTGTCTTGCAACAAATAAGTTAACACCTGTTCGGAAGGCGATTCGGCAAAGGCTCGCGTTAATAACTGATAATCTAAGGGTTGGATATCCGTTTCGGGGTCTAATGTCAGTTCCACACCCAAATTAATTGCCAGTTTGAGCATTTCTTGGACATCTTCGGGATCAGGTGCGCCTTGGACTCGCCAAATGGCGGGAATACCTAATGCACTGAGATGTTCTGCCATGAGTTGATTGACTAACAGGGTAAACTCTGTGAGGAGCGATCGCACAGTTAAATTATTCACCACAACCGCGCCTAACATTCCTTCATCAAAGTAAGGATTTTGATTGGGTGGCAAGTTTAATTGCAAGCTACCACGGGCGAGGCGTGCTTGTTTGACGACTTGGTGTAAACCTTCCAGGTTTTGCAATAACTGAATAACTTCCTCAGATTCCTTAGCAGGTTGACCACTGAGAACTGCTTCCGCCTTGTCTTTATTGATGGCGGTATCAACATTAATCACACTCGGCTGAATTTCCCATTCTTCCACTTCCCCTGACGTTGGGTCGATGGTAATTAAGAATGAGAGTGTCAAGCGATCGCTTCCTGCTGCCAAAGAACAGCGATCGGCTACCGTGTCTGGTAACATAGGCAAGACTAAATCACCCAAATACACAGAACGTCCGCGCTTCAAGGCTTCTCTGTCTAAAATTTCATCAGGTTGAATGAAGTGAGAAACATCGGCAATGTGAAAGCCTAAACGCCAACCTTTGTTGGTTTTTTCCAAACTCAAAGCATTTTCTACTAACTTGGCATCAGTATTGATCCCCGTAATTGCCAAGGTAAATAAACTGCGTAAATCTAATCTGGTTTTGATGTCCGCTTTCAGGATGCGTTTGGGTAACTTCGCAGCTGCTTCTTGTACCGCTTCGGAAAAATTGCGGGATAAATCATGTTTACAAGTCACCAAATCAATATCGGCGGCGGCTTCCGCATCGCTACCCAAAATTTGCACGACCCTTCCCAGGGGGGGATATTGTGCTAAAGGATAACGCAGTACTTCCACATGGGCGAGATGGTCGATGGCTTCGGCAAAAGTCATCCCATTTGTTTGCAACTTGAGTTCAAACAACAGGCGATCATCTAAAGGTACAGCGCGAAAACCACTTTCTACTTGTTTAATTCGGGCTAGTAAAGTGTGATTAGAACGTTCTAAAATTAACTTAACTTCGCCTTCGGGAGAGCGCCGCCGACTGCCTTCTTTGAGAACTCTTACCAAAACGCGATCGCCATTCCACGCATTACTTAAATGACTTTCGCGGATGTAGATATCTTCAGCGCCTTCTACATCTTGAATCGCAAAACAAAAGCCTTTACTAGAACAGCGAAGTTTGGCTTCAATCACCCCTTCTTCAAAGACGCGGCGATATTTGCCCCGTTCTTTGACTAAAATTCCGATTTTTTCGAGAATATCTAAGGCAATATGCAGCTTTTCTAAACTATCCTCATCTTCGCAGCCAAGTTTCTTTTCTAAAACTTTCCGAGCTACCAATTTATCATCGGTGAAATTGGCAAGGAGTGTAGCGATTGAAAATTCCATGCAGTGAACCGACCTTTGGTCAAAACATCATGTTGGTTTAACAATGAAGAATCCAGGAGACAGGAGTCAGAATTCAGAATTTACCTTTTGGCGACTGGTGGATGAATCAGGGGTTTAAGTCTCACACTCAATTTATGATTTGGTGGTTCTAACTCTTGGCGCTGCTTCATCACACTTTCTTGTTCTGACTCCTGAATTCTGACTTCTGAATTCTTCTTGAATCTGGTTCTGTTCTGTATACCCTCACGGCCTACAGATACTAACTAACTGGAAACGAGTTGCCTTGAGGCTTGGTTCTGTGAAGTTCCCCTACCTGGAGATTAACTTACTCCCCAAATTTGAGAACTTCTCACTGCATGACCATTTCAGAGTTAATTGACGTTTTCTGCTCCTTCACTGAACCAAACTGATAAAGTACGCCTGATGAGGGGGTTTTACCTGCTAATTAATTACGCAAAGGGTTTTTGAGAGGTTGGCTTAAGGTTCATCTCCACAGTACCCAAAAGCGATCAATTCGGAAAAACCACAGGTGTTTGATTGTCTAGCTTGAAGGTGCTTTTACGCCATCCGACTCTGATGTTTAACTAGGAGAAACTGCCGATTAACCCAATATTCCCACATGTAGAATCGGTAACAATTAGGTCAGCAGTCAGACAAGCAGTGAGGGCGAACCTTATCTCCATTATTGTAGATTTAGAGCGTACTTCTAGGAAATAATTCTAAATAGAGATTTAGGTAAATAGTATAGCACTGAAGGCGATATAACCTACATAAATAGAGCTAGTAGTTAATTATGCCTCAAAATAATTGTTACTGCTGCAATGACGACACCACAGATAAAGCATAAACATTACTCTGAACTTTAAGATACCAGAAAAATTAGCTGGAGGATGGGGCAGGGGTTGTAGGCGATCGCTTTCCAGGACAAATCAACTTTGCCAAAGCTGAGATTTCCGAAAACTTTTCTCTGCCGACCCAGGAATTATAGACTTAAATTAAAATATTTCCATAGATTCACTGTGGACATATTATAGTTATCTTCCTTTCGCCATTGGGGTAAATATCGCAGTTGCCAGATGAATGAAGACAAGGAATAATTGTCAAACGTCCTTGTTTCCCCCTCTCTGTTCCCTGCTATAGATAAAACCCGAATTTCTCACGTATAGGTAGGGGGTGTGGGGAGTGTGGGGAGTGTGGGGAGAGAGGGGGGAAAGATTTCTTCACCATCCTCCTACCCCTCCCACACCCCTGGATTTCTCACAAGAGAGAAATCCAAGAAAATTAACCCCGTGATTTAGCAGACATTAGATTTTGGTGACAGTATTATGTTGGCTCAATTTCAGAGCTTGTATCCCAACGGTAGTTTAACTTCCGAATTAGTAGACATTTTTCAAGGCAAATATATTGTTAGAGCCAGTGTGCAGATTGACGGTGTAATCCGTGCTACTGGTTTAGCCGCCGCCGAAACCGTAGAAGCCGCGGAAGACCAAGCCCGCAACCGGGCGCTGATGGTATTAGGGGTAAAAAATAAACCACAAACTCAGGCAGAATCATTACCTCAAGTGACAAATTCTGTAGCTCCTATGCCTGTGATTCAGACAACAGTAGAATCAACTTATGCAGCTACCCCCGATAAGAATTTGGAATTAGTGACTAGTAAACCGGAAATATCTCCAGTCGCTGCTAGTAGTAAAACTATCACACCCGATTTATTTACTGCGGAAGCATTAAGCATTGATACTCATACCCCAGATTTAACGCCTAGCTTACCTTTAACTCCCAATCGAGAGCCAGCGTTTGTTCCCTCTGTCGATAATTTAGAAATTGAAGTTCCGCATCAGCCAGAAACACCTGCTTTTTCGGGAATGACTGCAAGTAATGTCACTCCATTTACACCCCGCAATTATAGTTCTTCTGAAACTGCAACTACTTCCACAACCACCAGTAAAAGAAAAAAGAAAGCAGAAGCAGTCGATTTGTCTGATGTGATTGCAAAAACCGATGTGGAGTTGCAACGTTTAGGCTGGACACCAGAACAGGGAAGAGAACATCTGATTAAAACCTACGGTAAACGGGGACGTACTTTGCTGACGGAAGAAGAACTGCACAGCTTTTTACAATATCTCCAATCTCAACCTGATCCCATCGCGGGGTTTTGATCAGTTATTAGTCATTTGTCCTTTGTCCTTAGCAGGATTTACACACCAAGATGGTCTATGAATATTGGGTGTAAGGGTGTAAGGGTTTTAGATACATACACTTCTATACCTATGTACCCCTACACCCTCGCCCAAACCCTTGATTTTTCGTTTTTATGCGTAAGTCTTAATTAGTCAGGACAAATGGCTGATACTGTTGAGATTTGAGTATTCAGAACCGAACCACAGAGGTACAGGGTTCATTCAGAAATGAGAGTTTGAGAAGTGTTTTGCATACTTCCTCACTAATGTTTCTCTGTTTCTATCTCGCTCTTTTTGATGCCGTTGATGAACATTGGCACAAACTTTTCCATAAATTCTTGTGGGTTACGCTGCCAAGCTTTTTGTGCTGCTTGAATTCTGGTAAATTGCAATTCAGGGGCGAGTAAAGCTTGGGGTAAGCGTTCCATCAAGTATTGGGGACGTTCCCAGAGTGGCATCGTATTGGCTACTTCCACCAGCCTTGTTACACGTCGAAGTTCTGCACCCAGGGTAATATCCATCCCTGACTCATAAGCAGCTTGTTCTATTGCTGCATATTTACGCTTGGCTTGCTCGACTTTTTGCCGATGTTCTGGACTTTTATCAGCTATTTTGCCTAACCAACGGTTTCCCCAACGGACGTGTCCGGCTTCTTCTGGTAGAATTTTTTCGATGGTTTCGCGGATTTTGATGTTTTCTTCGGTCTGTGGTGCTTGCTTGAGGGCATAAATGTGGGCGGAGAAATACTCACAGCCGCGTTTTTCGGTCACGTTAATTGCTGCTAGGGGAGCAATAATACCATCTTCTAGTGTCCCTGCTTCATCATAAGAAGATTGGTCTATAAGCTTTTCAAATTCATCAATATAAGAAATTCCTGGGGGCGTACCGATATCGGCTCCCAGGTCTATTAATAAATCGGTTAACCACATAGCATGACGCGCTTCATCTGCAATGTGATGCGATAAATCCTTGATCAGTTCTCGTGGCTGTCCGTTGAGTTTTTCAATTACTTCTGTTAAGTCTTTGCAACTGCGCTGTTCGTTGTAACGGTAGCGATTTAGGGTTATCAGGTGTAATTCGCGATCGCCAACTACTCGCTTTAAGATATCTCTCGCACCTAGATTATCCTGAAATTTCCGTGGATAAGTAACTGTCATAGTATGAAGTTTTATTAACTGTCATTTTTGATGCTATCTCAGTTTTTCTTTACTTGCCGGAAACCGAAATGATTGATTTTTCTAAAGGTAATTTTTGGTACAAATATCAGAAAATCATGACTTTTGGGTTTTTCCCTCACGCAAAAATACTCATCACAGCCCCTTAAATATTAAGTTTTCTTTCTTTATCGGCTTAAAAACAAAAACGGTAGCTTAAGCTACAGAATTTTTGCTATATTAATAAATGAAAGAACTATCAGCTAAAAAATATAACTAAACCTTAAGGGGGACTGAAGTATGTCTATTCAAGAAAAATCTCGTGCATTGATGGTACGCCAACATCAACAAGTTAAAAACCGTCAACAATCAATGCTGATGCGTGCGGCACAAGAACTTGGTCTTCCTGAAGAAGTTTCCCATTATTGGAATCCCATTCAAGGCAAGGTAGACCAAACTGCACGCGCGATTTATGGCAGCAGCAACGCTTCGATGAGCTAGGTTGAAAGTAGGTGATAGGGTAAAAAGTCTTTTGTCCTCATCACTGTTGCTGTTCTTTAAAAGAGTGGTCAGTAGTGTCAAATCATAAAAAAAGCCACCTCCAGAGGTGGCTTTCAAAAATTACTACTGATGAATACAATTAGCAGTCGTAGTAGAGATAGAACTCATAAGGATGAGGACGTAACTGCATCTGCTCAACTTCATTAGCCAGTTTGTAGTCAATCCAGTTTTGGATAAAGTCTTCTGTGAACACGCCTGTGTCGGTCAAGAAGGCGTGGTCATTCTCTAGGGCTGCTAATGCTTTATCTAGAGAACCTGGGGTAGAAGGAACTTTTGCCAACTCTTCTGGAGACAGTTCATAAATGTTCTTATCTAAAGGCTCACCTGGATCAATTTTGTTCTTGATACCATCCAAGCCAGCACAAAGCATAGCCGCAAATGCCAAGTAAGGGTTAGAAGTAGCGTCTGGACAACGGAACTCTAGGCGTTTTGCTTTGGGGTTAGTGCCAGAGAGAGGAATCCGCACAGAAGCAGAACGATTACCTTGGGAGTAAGCCAAGTTAACAGGTGCTTCGTAACCTGGTACGAGACGTTTGTAGGAGTTTGTGGTGGGGTTGGTGATACCCAATAGTGCTGGTGCGTGTTTGAGAATGCCACCAATGTAATGTAGTGCCATTTCACTTAAACCAGCATACTTATCGCCAGCAAATAGAGGCTTGCCATCTTTCCAAATGGACTGGTGACAGTGCATACCGGAACCGTTATCGCCAAAAATTGGTTTTGGCATGAAGGTAACGGTTTTGCCATATTTCTTAGCTACGTTTTTGATGACATATTTGTAAGTCATCAGCCAGTCAGCCGCTTCAATTAACTTACCAAAGCGGAAGCCGAGTTCGCACTGACCACCAGTTGCCACTTCGTGGTGTTGTTTTTCAATGGGGACACCACATTTTGCCATTGTCAGCAACATTTCTGTGCGAATGTCTTGGAAACTGTCGGTCGGCGAAACTGGGAAATAACCTTCTTTGAAGCGTGGTTTGTAACCCAAGTTGGGGCCTTCTTGTCTACCAGAGTTCCAACGACCTTCTACAGAGTCTACATAGTAGTAGCCGGAGTTGGCGGTTTGGTCAAAGCGGACATCATCAAAAATGAAGAATTCAGCTTCAGGGCCAAAGAAAGTGGTATCACCAATACCAGTAGAAACTAGATAATCAACAGCTTTTTGGGCAATAACCCGTGGACAACGGTTGTACCATTCCCCTGTACGGGGTTCCTTAATGCTACAAATTATGCTTAAGGTTGGCTCTGCCATGAATGGGTCGATCCAAGCTGTGTTGGGATCTAACACCATTGTCATGTCTGATTCTTCGATACCTTTCCAACCCCGAATGCTGGAACCGTCGAAAGGTACGCCATCAGTGAATGAACTTTCATCGATTTGGTTATGGTACACGGTTAAGTGCTGCCATGTTCCTGGTGTATCGATGAATTTCAGATCAATCATCTGAATGTTTTGGTCTTGGATCAATTTCAAGACTTCTTGTGGGGTTGTCATTTTTACTCCTTCTCTGCCAATTTCCTATTGTAAAACCAGAATCTGCCAAAGCATTCTAACCCTACTGATCCACACCAAGTTGTGACACACCTGGATTATCGTAAAGATTTGAGATTACATAATTATGTAGTCTTTGTTACAGATTCCCTGGATTACAGGTTATATTAACCTTTCGCGCGGCATCTGTAAAAACAAGAAAGTTCATTTCATCGGGGGCAACTTTGGCATAGAATCCTTAAGTAGCGGATAGATTGTTTTTGTGCAGAACTTATTTTAAATAGCACAAAAATTTACTGGTGCGTAAGTGCAGCCAAATAAATATCAAACCATAGATAGTAAAGATTGGGAGAAAAGGAATGCGCGATGCAGTTACAACTTTAATTAAGAATTATGACGTAGCTGGCCGTTATTTTGACCGGAATGCGATCGACAGTCTGAAATCTTATTTTGAAAGTGGTACAGCACGGGTACAAGCGGCGGCTGCTATCAATTCAAATGCGGCTGCAATTGTCAAGCAGGCTGGTTCTAAATTATTTGAAGAATTACCAGAATTGATTCGTCCCGGTGGAAATGCCTATACAACTCGTCGTTATGCGGCTTGTTTACGCGATATGGACTATTACCTCCGCTACGCTACTTATGCGCTAGTTGCAGGTAATACCAATGTGTTGGATGAGCGTGTATTACAAGGCTTGAGAGAAACTTACAATTCTTTAGGTGTACCTATTGGGCCGACAGTTCGCGGTGTGCAAATCATGAAGGATATCGTCAAAGAACAAGTAGCAGCAGCAGGTGTAGCTAATGCGGCTTTTGTTGAAGAGCCATTTGACCATATCACCCGTGAGTTAAGTGAACAGGATGTTTAAAAGCTGAAATAGGGACTAGGGACTAGAGGCTAGGAACTAGTTTTGTTTGAGGCTTGTCAAACTTATTGCTGTTATCTAAATTTTTGTAAAGCGATCGCATCTTGTATTTGAAAAGAGGCGATCGCTTTTTTAATAATCTTTACCTAAGCTATTGCCCCAATCTCACATAAGCTGTATTATTTTTATCCTTGGAATTTATGCTAGTAAAAACCAAAAATCATCAACTAACACAGGAAGAATAGATGACTGACCTATCTCCCGTGAACAACAATGAGCCACCTAATCAACCGAGTGCTTCAGATCCGCAAGAAATAACAACAAATTTACCTACTGCGCCTACATTCAATACTTGGCCAGAGCTTTTATCTTTTATTTTAAAGACGAAACATGGTTTGCTCTTCGTTAGTATTTTGATTCTTGTTGCGGGTGTATTCACTTCACTGAGTATTTATATCATGCGTCCTGACCAAATCGAAATTACAACGACGGCAGGTACTATCAATCTCAAAAAAGGAAACCAACAAGATGCAATTCTATTACTGAACCCTGTTGGTGATGCTCAAGAAAGTCCTTGGGTAAAAACAGGAATTCAAGTCAAAAAAGGTGATAAAGTGACAATCACAGCCAGTGGAAGGGTGAATAATTCATTAAAAAGGCTGATCTGGGCAGCACAGACAGATGAAGAATTGGAATCACTTTGGGTTGATCCAGAAGGAAGTAAGCCTAAAAACGATTATCTAAAAGATCGCAATAAGTATAAAGTATTACCCGATAAAAATGGTGCTTACTATGGGTATGGAATGTTAATTGCAGCAATTAAGGATTCTAAAGAACAAATTGACCCCAATAACATAGAACCAATTGGTAAAAATAAAACATTTACCGCCACAACAAATGGTGAGTTGCTATTGACAGTTAATGATATTTGGTTATCTAGCGAAATGAAAGAAGTATATGCTCCACCTTTTAATGACGATCACTTGGAATATTACCTAACACTAGCTAAACTTCAAGCTGGCTCAAACCAAGATTTTGATTCATGGTCAAAAACTATCCAGCGTCAAAAAGCTCAGGAGCAATATCCAAAGCGATTAAAGCAATGGCAGAAAATTGTCAAAGAAAAAAACTGGAATGTCTGGTATAACGACAATACTGGATCTTTTTCTGTATCTATAAGTATTAACAAATGATTTTGAATAGGGTTAATATTTTACGGAAAATGCGATGAATAAACTAACTCGCTATCGGGAAATTATTCGTCAATTAATATTTGAATATGCTGGTCACAAACCTGCTAATGGTCAAATAGATACAGAAGCAGTGATTGACTCAGAGCGAGACCATTACGAAGTTGTACACGTTGGTTGGGATGGGGTGCGGCGTGTGCATGGTTCGATAGTGCATATAGATATCATTAATCATAAAGTGTGGATTCAATATGATGGCACATCTGAGCCAGTGGCAGAAGCATTGTTAGCAGCAGGTATTCCACACGAAGATATTGTTTTGGGTTTCCATCCCGAAGAACTGCGGCAATATACAGATTTTGCCATATCTTGATTGTTTGGATGTAACTAATTTGACTGAAAATGATATTTGGTTTATGCAGAAATTTGAGTAATAAAGATAAATTAAATATAAAAATTTGCTTTAGCACTTACTACGCAAAATACACTGTATAAAGTGACAAGTTGTATTTTTTTTAACAAAGATTGAAGATTTTATTCATTCATCAATTGATGGGCGGCAAGAAACCTCTCTATTATCAAAAGTCGGTTATCTAATTATTTTTATATCTATAGCAATCCTAAATCATTTATGAAATTATCTTTCTTCTCTTTATTCTCCTTCTTTGTGTCCTTTGCGTCCTACCCTGCGGGAAGCCGCTAACGCGTCTATGCGGTTCGTTAAAAAGAATATTTTTTCACAACTCAGATAGGGTTGCTATATTAGCTTATACCAATTTTTTATGAAGCTGCATAGAATCAGATCCCCTTGAGCATCCCCTTCAAAAGGGGGGAACCGGAAAAACATATATCAAAGTCCCCCTTCAAAAGGGGGATTTAGGGGGATCGAAATATGTGCAACTTCACATTAAATTGGTATTAATTATTTTATTTAGGAAACTATCAATACGATGTTTATTATTGATGACATTATTAGTGAATTGGTTGCTCAGGGTGTTCAGCGTGTTCAAGATAAAGCTATTCGTAACGAAACAGTATTAAAAATACTGCAAAAATTTGGGTTGCAACCAGATACACCACCGAATGATTGTGAGGGTGTTTATGCTTATACTTTAATTGAATATGGTGTAGGTAAACCAGAAGTTATTTTAAAACTGTTTCGTGAAGCAAAAATTAAGGAAGAATTTATCCAAGCATTTAGCCAAAATCCAAATGCTAATTTTCTCCAAACTTTGGATGAATATGTTGCAGGTTACGCAATTGGCGACGAAATCATACAGCAGAATATTGATTATCAGCGAGAAGTGGCTGAATTTGCACGATTATTTTTGGAAATTGCTAAACGCCCCAGAACAGCAACGGAAATTTTACAAGACTATAGATTTGATAATTTACAAACTAGCTTAGAAAGGCTGCGCGAAGATATTCATAATCAGCCTAGTTTAGCTATAATTCAAGCACAAAATAAGCAATTATTACCACCGTCTTCAGCAGTGAGAGAGACGGATTTGGCTAAAAGGTTACGTGAATGGTTTGATGCGCTCGGTTATAAATTTGAAACAAATGAAGTTTTAGAAAGTGAATACTTTGAATGGATTATTAATATCCCGAAACGCCGGGGGTATGACCGGATTTTTATTCGCGGTGTGGAGAGAGAAGCAAGTATTCATGATGTGAATGCTGTTAAACAAGGAAGAGAAAAATATAAAACTGATGAAGGTTGGGTAGTTGCACCCCGGAGAGTTAGCAAGTTAGCCAGACAGGAAATTGCAAAAGATAATGATTCAGGAGTTTATTGTTATACATTAGATGAATTAATCGAAGCTGATGCTGATTTTAGTGGCTATTTTGAATGGTTAGCAAACCAGGTGACAGAAAAGGGAATAGATAAATATTATGTGCCTTTGGCTTGTATTAAAGAAGAAGTTGATTTAGTTACTAAGCGGCGCATTGGGACTAGCCGATATGGTAAAGAAGACGGTTGGATTGACCGCTATGTTAATAATTGGTTAGCTGACCCAGTTAAGGAACATTTATCAATTTTAGGGGAATTTGGTACAGGTAAAACTTGGTTTGCTTTCCATTACGCTTGGGAGGCTTTAAAAAAATATCATCAAGCTAAAGAAGATGGTTCACCTTTACCGCGTATTCCTTTAGTGATTCCTTTGCGGGATTATGCGAAAGCGGTAACAATTGAATCTCTATTTTCGGAGTTCTTTTTTCGGAAACATCAGATTGGTTTAGCAAATTATGCGGCTTTTGAGCAGCTAAACCGGATGGGGAAATTATTATTAATTTTTGATGGCTTTGACGAAATGGCTGCAAGGGTAGATCGTCAAGCCATGATTAATAATTTTTGGGAATTGGCTAAGGTGGTTGTTCCTGGTGCAAAGGCGATTTTAACTTGTCGCACCGAACACTTCCCGGAAGCTTTGGAAGGACGCAGGCTATTAAATGCTGAGTTAAAAGCTTCTACAATCAACTTAACTGGAGAACCGCCACAATTTGAGGTTTTAGAATTAGAAAAATTAGACGATGAGCAAATTCGACAAGTTATCAGTTTTAAAACTCAACCGGAAACCGTTGACTATATTACTCAAAATCAACAATTGTTAGATTTGGCGCGTCGTCCGGTGATGATTGATTTAATTATTGAAGCTTTACCGGAGATTGAAGCGGGAAAGCCTCTAGATATTTCCCGTGTTTATTTGTATGCAGTGCGTCACAAAATGGAACGTGATATTAAATCTGCACGTACTTTTACCAACATGGCACAGAAGTTATATTTCTTGTGTGAATTATCTTGGGAAATGCTCTCTACAGAAAGGATGACTCTCAATTATAAGGAGTTTCCTGACAGGATTCGCCGTTGTTTTAGTCAGGAAGTACAGGAACAAAAAGATTTAGACCATTGGCATTATGACATGATGGGTCAAACTATGTTGATTCGTAATGCTGATGGTGATTATTATCCTGCTCATCGGTCTTTGTTAGAGTTTTTTGTGGCTTATAAATTTGCGCGAGAATTGGGGATTTTAGCTGATGATTTTCGAGAAATTGTGAATGATCTGCCTTATGACCAAGGCCTTAGTGATGGCGGTTTAACTCAAACCTTTGGCAAAAATTTGTTAGCAAAAGCGGTGTTAGATTTAATGTGGCCGATGTTGTCAGCATCAGCTAATGGCCGTTTGTTAGAGGTGGTTAAAACCACTAAAAGCAAAACTGAAACAGAAGTTGGTTACTGTGGTAGCAATGCAGTGCAGTTACTGATTAAAGGTAATCGTTTGGCTTTAGAAAAACAGGATTTAAGTCAGACTGTGCTTCCTGGTGTGGATTTTAGTCGAGTGAGTCTGCACAGTGTGGATTTGACTGAAGCAAATTTACATGAATCGGTGTTTGCTAGGGTATTGACTAACGTTTTTACAGTGGCTTTTAGTCCTGATGGAAAAGTGTTGGCTACAGGGGAGGCAGATGGTAGGGTGAGGCTGTGGAATGCTAACACGGGAAAAGAGTTGTCAACCTTCATTGGTCATGAAGGTGGGGTTAACTCAGTCGCCTGGAGTGGGGATAATCTCACTTTAGCCAGTGGTAGTGATGATGGGACGATAAAACTGTGGGATGTGCAGACTGGGGAGTTTCGCCTGAGTTTGGCTAGTCATAAAGGTGGGGTTAACTCAGTCGCCTGGAGTGGGGATAATCTCACCTTAGCCAGTGGTAGTCGTGATGGGACAGTGAAGCTGTGGGATTTGCAGACTGGGAAGTGTCGCCTGACTTTGACTGGTCATAACGGTTGGGTTAACTCAGTCGCCTGGAGTGGGGATAATCTCACCTTAGCCAGTGGTAGTCGTGATGGGACGGTGAAGCTGTGGGATGTGCAGACTGGGGAGTTTCGCCTGAGTTTGACTGGTCATGAAAGTGGGGTTTTCTCAGTCGCCTGGAGTGGGGATAATCTCACTTTAGCCAGTGGTAGTGATGATGGGACGATAAAACTGTGGGATGTGCAGACTGGGGAGTTTCGCCTGAGTTTGGCTAGTCATA